>NZ_SSHN01000017.1:0-79453 GCF_004804295.1 Vibrio sp. H11
GAAGCGTCAAACGAAAACGGCTGGGATCTGAACTACGGTAACGTCGCTCTGATGTGGCGTGGCGGTTGTATCATCCGCTCTGCGTTCCTGGGCAACATCCGTGACGCTTACGAAAACAATGCGCAGCTGGCTTTCCTGGGCTCAGATGACTACTTCAAAAACATCCTGACCGGCAGTCTGGCAGCATGGCGTAAAGTGGCAGCGAAATCGCTGGAAGCTGGCATCCCGATGCCATGTACTACTTCAGCGCTGACGTTCCTGGACGGCTACACCACGGCTCGTCTGCCAGCGAACCTGCTGCAGGCGCAACGTGACTACTTCGGTGCGCACACTTATGAGCGTACTGACCGTGCACGCGGTGAGTTTTTCCACACCAACTGGACCGGTATTGGTGGTGACACAGCGTCAACCACATACGACGTATAACGCCATACCGATGGGTTTGGTGATATGTACACACAGCCCGCGATGCGGGCTGTTTGCGTTCAGGCCATCAAACCTTGTTTGAGATGGGCGACCAAATCACGATGGCTGAGCTGCTCACGCATCCATGGGCTGAAAGCAAACGGCGCTGTTTGCACGCTTTGCAGCAAGTCATCAAAGTCGATCCAGGCGTAATCGGCGACTTCACTGGCTCTTGGTGCCAGCTCTGAGGTTAAACGTGCCTGAAATACAGGGCAAAATTCATTTTCGACCACGCCACTGCTGTCTTTGGCGTAGTACTGAAAATCTTCACAGACGCTGCGAATGTCAGCTATTTTGGCCCCGAGCTCATACTCGGCACGGCGATGCAGTGCGTCACTGAATACTTCGTCCGGCAGCGGGTGACCACAAAATGAGTTGGTCCAGACCCCGGGCCAGGCCACTTTATCGAGTGAACGGCGAGTCAGCAGAACCTGACCTTGGTCATTAAACAAATAACAGGAAAACGCCAGGTGCAGTGGCGTGTTTTCATCGTGGATGCCGGCTTTGTCGGCCGTGCCAATGGGTTGATAATTACTGTCAAGTAACACAACCTGCTCAGTCGTTGATGTCATAAGACCTCACTTTTGCCATCATTTGCATGACAGGCGAATACGATGGGAAATACAGGCAAAAAAGTCGCTAGATAAAGGGTAGTCAGATAAGCCTGGAATGCCGAATTGAAAATGCCAGTCTGTACAGACTGGCATAAAGGACAGTTAGGATAATCGCTCTTAATGACCGAATCAACGCTCAGATTCAGGTAGCAGCGGCGGAATCGATGGCACCATAGGCGCATTATCAATGTCCGTCTGAGTCATTTTAAACTCTTCCGGGTAGAGAGCCGGGTCAGTACGACGAGCGGGCTCTGTGGAACGCCAGGTATACAGGCAGCGTTGACACTGGAACACTTCCCAAACATCAGGGACGGGTGATTTTGCAAGTATTTCAACGTGGTCTTCACCACAGCGAGGACATACCATTATTTATGCTCCTGTTTCTGTTGTGCCAGCATTTCAGTCAGTTTATTGATCCACTCTTTAGTTTCCGGCAGGTCTTTCACCGGCTGGCTGTAATGGCCACGGGTATCCGGCGCGACAGGGGTGGTGGCATCAATGATCATTTTGTCGGTGATACCGGCGGGTGATGAGCCCGGGTCTAGCTCCAGCACTGACATGTTTGGTAACTGCACCAGATCGCCAGCCGGGTTCACTTTGGACGACATCGCCCACATCACTTGTTGCAGATCGAACGGGTCCACATCTTCATCGACCATGATCACCATTTTCACGTAGCCCAAGCCATGCGGCGTGGTCATCGCTCGCAGTCCGACCGCCCGGGCGAAGCCGCCATAGCGTTTCTTGGTTGAGATAATGGCCAGCAGACCGTGGGTGTACATCGCATTCACAGCTTGTACTTCAGGGAATTCAGCTTTGAGCTGTTGATATAAAGGTACACAAGTTGCCGGCCCCATCAGGTAGTCGATTTCTGTCCATGGCATACCCAGGTACAGCGACTCGAAGATGGGCTTAGTGCGGTACGACACTTTATCGATACGCACAACCGTCATGTTACGACCGCCGGAGTAGTGACCGGTAAACTCACCAAACGGGCCTTCAATTTCACGGACACGACTTTCGATCACACCTTCCAGCACCACTTCTGAGCCCCAGGGCACATCAAAGCCGGTCAGCGGCGCGGTAGCGATCGGATAAGGCTTCTCACGCAGTGCGCCGGCCATTTCATATTCGGACTGATCGTATTGCAGCGGCGTCGCACCCATCAGAGTGATCATCGGGTCGTTACCCAGGGTGATCGCCACCGGCAGATCCTGACCGCGCTCTTCGGCTTTGTTTAGGTGAATCGCAATATCGTGCATAGGCACAGGTTGCAGGCCAAGTTTACGCTTGCCTTTTACTTCCATGCGGTAGATACCGACATTCTGCTTACCGAAATTATCCGGGTCAGTCGGATCGCGCGAAACGGTGCAGGCTTTATCCAGGTAGAAACCACCGTCGCCATCATTGAGGCGGAACAGCGGCAGAATATCAAACAGATTGATATCATCACCGTCAACGCTATTTTCTGCCCATGGCGGGTTGTCACGACGTTCCGGTGCGACAGGGAATTTATCCCAGCGACGGACAAATTCGGCGATCTGCTCACTGACCGGTGTTTTTGGTGGCAGATTCATTGAAATGGCGTGGTTCTGCCATGAGCCAATGGTGTTCATTACGACACGAGCATCGGTAAAACCTTCGATATTGTCGAACCACAAAGCCGGGGCGCCGTCACCGATACGGCCAGTGGCATTTGCTGCTGCGGCGATGTCCGGTTCGGCTTTTACTTGTTCAGAGATTCTTAATAGCTGTCCATGTGCTTCTAATGATTGCAGAAAACTGCGTAAATCATCGTATGCCATAGTCTTTCTCCTTAGCGGTGTATTAGTCTAAATTTTGTGCGTGTGCGATGCCTTCCCAGCGTTTAGCTTGGGGGTAATCGAGATCAAACTGGTCGAGCACTCGGGTGACGATATGATGCTGCACATCTTCAATACTTTTCGGATGGTTGTACCAGGCAGGCATTGGCGGCACGAAAGAGACCCCTTTTTGTGCCAGAGCCAGCATGTTTTCCAGATGAATTGTGCTAAGCGGGGTTTCACGAGGCACCAGCACCAGTTTGCGGTTCTCCTTGATCACCACATCGGCGGCGCGGCCAACCAGTCCTTCTGAGTAACCGGCGCGAATACCGGCCAGGGTTTTCATACTGCAAGGAATAATGATCATGCCGTCGGTCTTAAATGATCCGGATGAAATCTTCGCTGCTTGGTCTGATGAACTGTAAGTGACGTCAGCTAATGCACTGATATCGCGGGCAGTGTATGCAGTTTCTAACTCGATCGTGGCCTTGGCCCAACGTGACATCACTAAGTGAGTTTCTACGTCCGGTATTTGTTGCAAGGCTTGTAAAAGTGTGACGGCTAAAGGAGCGCCTGTCGCGCCCGTGATTCCAACGATCAGTTTCATAAATGGTCTCTCAAATATTTTGTTCGTGTACGAACGATATGGTTAATCTATGCCTTTGGGAGATGGAATGCAATAGCAGAACAATAAAAAGTTCGTGTACGAACTTTTTGGTTTTTATATGTTGCTGAAAATTGGTAAAAAATAGTTTTTTGTAAGTTATGGTATAATGGCACTGTAATATCTGAATAAGAATTGAGAAATTTATGCAATCCAAATTAGGTCATATTGCCTTCCATCTGATGCGAAAACTCATGCAAGAGCATACGGCCAGCTGGCAGAGTGCTGTCGAAGGCCTTACCAAGCCACAATACGCAGTGATGTTTGCTGTTGCAGAAAAACCTGGGATTGAACAGTCTGAGCTGATGGAGCCGTCGGTATCGACCAAGGCTACGCTGGCAGAAATTTTGGCTCGCCTCGAAAAGCGCGAGCTGATCTTTCGTAAGCAGGGAGAAATCGACAAAAGACGCCGCTTTGTCTATTTGACTGAACAGGGCATGGCGGTATTCGAGCAGGCAAAAGCAAGTGCGAGCCAGGTCGACGACCACTTTCTGTCACGCATGCCGACTGAAGATCAACAAGAGTTTATCCGTTTGATGAAATGTATGACAGAGCAAAGCTCACCACTTAAATCGAATCAATAAAATCATTCAGTAGTTCTTCAACCAGAGACTGGATAACGCGAATATGCTCTTTACCAGCGTTATTAATATGAATCCCGCAACTGACGCTGACGACACAATTTAACTTTGAAGCCAGTGACTGTGCGACATGATGCGCCAGCAGTTCTTCTTTGTGTCCCTGTACACATATCACTGATGTCGATGCGCTGACTTTTTTTGGATCCTCAAGGCTGGCTCTGGGCTGAGCCAGCGCCGTCGCACCAATGTGCGCTTGATCACCACCGTATATCGCGACCATTAAGTCTCGACCGACGTGCAGTACGGTCATATTCACTTCAATACCACTTTGTTGTTGAGTAAAAGAATAGCAGACATGTTGCTGAGCCATAATGAGTCAAATCCTGTGTAATGTGATGGAGAGTCCTGGTGGTATCCGATATTTACTATTTATCAATTGGATGAGGATACCAGTCCAGAACCTATATTCAAAAGAGTGCTTATTTAGACTACGACCGGGTGGACTACCTGTAAATAGTCTCACTTCAGTTGCGGCATAAAGTTTTTATTTAAATCATCTTTTTACTCTTCTCTACTTTGTTGAATTATTGAATTACATCATTTTTGATATTGCTGCACAGATTCGGATTAGTACGCATGCAGAGTGAAGAAGTAATCTATTAAATTAAATTCATATTATTTATGCAACTATAACCCCGACAGTTAACTCTCAAAATTGACTAATAGCCTATGCTTAACAATACTCTTGTTGTTGTTTTAAATAAGTGTCTAGCAAACAATAACTTAAAATTAAGTTAAGTTACTAAATAGCATCATAAAAGTAACGAATGCACTAAGTTTTACAGACTAATGTTGATATGAAGTATAGAAAGTCAGCGCAAGTTTTATAGCATTTCACGCTTAATTTTTTCCAGGTACAGGTTATAACCGACAGAAGTATCGGCACATCATATTCACTATGTTTAATAGTGGGGGACTAAAAATGGTACGGCATAGCATAAAATTTTTTGCTTCTTTATCCGTGTTACTGTTTGTCTTCGGCTGTCAGCCAAAGCAAGACGAGCAGATGAAATCGGAGATGGAGCAGCTAAAACAGCAAATAACGCAGTTAACAGAAGATGTGAAAAAGATAACTGACAATGTAGAGAAAATAGATAAGGTGGTATTTAAGCCTAAATATCAAACTCTACCCAATCAAGATAATGTTTTTTCAGATGAGAAAACTCCGAGTTTAGGTAGCAGTGACGCTAAAATTGCGATCGTTGAGTTCTCCGATTTTCAATGCCCATACTGTAAGCGTTTCTCTGACAATACCTTTGGTCAGTTAAAAACAAATTATATTGATACCGGTAAAGTCAAGTATATTGCCCGTGATTTCCCTTTGAGTTTCCACCCTCAGGCTAAGGGGGCAGCGGTTGCTGCATTGTGTAGTTTCCAGCAGGATGCTTACTGGCCAATGCGTGCTTTGTTGTTCAATAATGTTAAGCAGTTGGGGAATGATCTGTATCAACAGTCTGCTTCTGAGTTAGAGCTGGATAAGGAGAAATTTGATAATTGCCTTTCTGATCAAGAGGTAATGAAAAAAGTAGAGCAGGATATGGCACTGGGGAGTTCATTGGGGGTACGAGGAACGCCAAGCTTTCTGATTGGTAAAGTTGCAAACGGTCAACTGATAGAACCTCAGTTAGTTGTCGGGGCGCAGCAGTATGCCGTATTTGCTGAGTTACTCGATAGCTTGGATGATACAGCCAAAAAAGAATAAACACAAAACCAGAGTAAGGCAGCCTTTCAAGGCTGCTTTTTTTTGTCTTTATTAAATATATTAATTTAATTACCTACTGTTAGTTTAATATATTAATTGTTTTTAGTATTAGTGGTTGTTATTAAGATGGAATTAAAAATAATCTTTCACCTTTGTGTTAAATTACATTTTACACCTGTCTTTATTATATTGCTTTATAATTAATAGTATGAAAACCCATAGACGATGAATTACCTAAGCTAGTATGCAACCAATAACCTATTTTTAAGCGGGGTTATGTTTATTTTATGTTAATGAGATGATCCACAAGTCATAAAGTTGACGAATAGATTTTTGTGTCAAATTAACGTCATCATTTCCCCATCTCTATGATTATTAATATTTAGATGACAAAGAAAAGAGGTCAACACTCGAGCTGTTGTTCTAATTTTATATGATTTTATAAAATGCATAAATTAACATTTTATTATCTGTTCTATCTTAATGATTTATGTGGTTTTTTACCTTATTGACATTTTCATGAATAAATTTGGTTGAATTTTAATCTGTTCGTTTGGTAGTATTCTTTCCGAATTAAAACGCTGGTTGTATGGTTGGGGGCAATTCAATGTCTCTGATGAGGTTAAGTGTTTAACCTGTTTTATATCAATGCCATGCTCAGTAAATCATATTAAATGGAAAGGCGGGAAGTTGTTTTTGACAGTTTTTCGTTGAATTTAATTTAATATTTTATTGGAGTCAGTAAGTTATGAAAAATTTACTAACAGCCAGGCATAGAGGGATGTGGATGATATATGTACTTACGTTTATAGCGTTTGTATGCATTTAGAATAAATAAATTTCAATGAACATAGAGGCAAGTTCGCAGCACTTTTAGAGTGCTCGTTGTGTCGCCCCTGTTTAGAAACACACGGTATCTGCTGTTATGCCGCTCTTGTGTTTCCCGAAACTAATGCGTTTTACCTTAACTCAATGTCTGCGTGCCAGGCATGACTCATTGTGTTTGGTATGCTGGTTAAGTGTTAAAAAGTATTTAAATTCAAAATGTTAAATTAAATTTCGTTGCTGAAATATGGACGCTTTTTAGCTTGTCCACAGGCTTGGTGTTTGTGTGAACTAAGGCTTTCATATCCGGCATTAATTATTAAATCCTGAGAAACTAAAAGTATGTTTAATCTCCATTTTAATTTCCGTGATGACGCTGTGCGCAGCAGTAAGCAAGCATCCGCACTGTTACTCGGTGCTTTTTCTTTGTTGTTTATCGTTCCCTTCGCCAGCGCTTCTCAGGTACATCAAGATCATGGCTTAAGCCACAGCCATTATGAAGATTTGTCTGGTCAGAATTACGGCCAGCAGATCGCTCAACAAAATCGCTTGCAAGCAAAAGCTGAAACTCAGGCATTGGTCGATTCGCTGAACACTTACCGTAGCGCTGACAAAGCCGATAAAAAGTCGGCGCTCAATCAGATGGTTAGCCTGGCTAAACAGCGTGAAGACTATTTAAAGCAACTGATGGAATCCGATCCTGCGGCTGTGGCCGGCGCGGTGTTGACTGCTGCCGAACGGCAGCAGATGCCTGATGCTGTCTCGCAATATCTGGAGCAAAAAAAGACTCTGGATGGCGAGCTGGAAGTTTTCTATGAAGATTACGAAGATCACAGTAAAAGCCGTCTGCGTCATATTTTGAAAACGGCCAATGGTCGTATTGAGTTGCACATGGCTGAAAAGTCAGCAGTGCAGTCGTTTTCTAGTGGGGAAAAAGTTCGTGCCCATGGCTGGAGATTTGATAATAGCGAGGAAAGCACCAATTCATTGGTACTTGAAAACGATCCTGAAGCATTAGCTTTGTTGGCACAGGACGGAACGTCAACAACGGGAAGTTCCGCATCCACAAACACTTTTGGTGAACAGCGTACTTTGGTGATGCTGATTAACTTCCAGGACAATATTCAGGAACCCTGGACTGCGCAAGAAACGCAAGATTTGGTTTTCGGGCCTGTCAGTGACTATTACAAAGAGAACTCTGATGGTCGCACTTGGCTAACCGGGGATGTTGTCGGGTATTATACGTTGCCGATTGCTTCGACGTGTGATTCCTGGGATATCTATGTCAATGCTAAACAGATGGCCGAAGATAGTGGTGTCGATGTAAGTCGTTATCAACGTTTAGTCTACATCTTCCCTAAGAACAGCAGCTGTGGCTGGACCGGAATGGGGACTCTGGGGGGAACTCAGACGCGTGCTTATATCAATGGCTCTTTTACCATGAATACTATTGGTCATGAATTGGGGCATAATTTCGGTCTATATCATGCTGAATATCTTGATTGTAAAAATGAAATCATAGGAGAGGGCTGTTTAGCGATTACCTACGGCGACACATTGGACATTATGGGCGCATACGGTGTTGAAGGTCATTTTAATGCATTTAACAAAGAACAATTGGGATGGTTGTCTACCGATTCGGGTGACATTGTAGAAGCTGACACCGAAGCTAGCTACATTATCGAACCATTAGAGACTACTCTGAGCGATTCTGCTAAAGGAATTAAGATTCCGCGTGGAGTTGATCCTGAAACCGGTCAGCAGCAATGGTATTACGTTGAATATCGTCAGGCGATTGGATTTGATAGTTTTCTCAGTACTAAGCCGGGTGTAACGAATGGTGTGGTGATACACCGTTCACCGGAGTCAAGTACGCGCGGTAGCCAACTATTGGATATGACGCCACAAAGTAGCCTGTTTGATCTGGATGATGCCGCTCTTTTGACCGGAAATAGTTTTACTGATTCCGATGCTGGGATCACAATTACCACTGAATGGGCCGATAGTACTGGCGCTAGTGTGCACGTGAGCTTTACCCAAGCGACGTGCTCATCATCGAGCCCTGGCGTCTCTGTCGTTGCAAACCAAAGCTCGGTATTGGCAGGTGATACGGCAAGTTATAGCGTAACTGTCGTCAATAACGATAGTGATAGTTGTGCAGCAACCAATTACAACGTGTCCGCCGAGGTTCCGGATGGTTGGCTAAGCACCAGTTCGGTTGTTTCTCTGGCTGCCGGAGCAACTGAGACAGTGACGCTAAATGTTACCCCATCAGATAAGGTGGCAGAAGGAAGCTATAGTCTTTCCTTTACTGCCGTCAATGGCTCTGACAGTCGTGATATAGGGAGCGCAGTCGCTAATCTCACCATTGATGCTCCTGTTGAACAATGTGTACCGGGCAATCCAGTGTTGTCTTTGACTGCCAGTCAAACAGGAGCGGTTGCAGCTGGAACGACGGTGAGTTATACCGCAACAGTAACGAACAAAGACAGCATGAGCTGCGAGTCTTCAACGGTAGATGTAATTGCAAATGTGCCGAATGGGTGGACGGCAGACAGCCGTAGCGTAGCACTTGCTCCGGGCCAGTCCGCTTCAGTCAATCTGAGCGTGACGTCATCGGATACCGCATCTGAGGGTGTCTACCCAGTCGATGTGTATACGTATAACACCGCAGATATTGCCTATAACAGTAGTGCTGAGAGTAGTTATATCGTCGCAGCGCCCGAAGCTCTGTGTGTAGAAGCTGCACCACGTATCTCGGTTGCATCGGTCAGTGGCGAGGTAACAGCAGGTAGCACGGTGACTTACAATGTGACTGTAACTAATCAGAATAGTACCGATTGCGAAGCGACAAGCTACAGTGTGTCTGCTCAGGTCCCGTCGGGATGGAGTAGCACTCATGGTATCATTTCACTGGCTTCAGGCCAGAGTAGCACCATGCAAATCGCGGTAACCTCTGCTACCCATGCCGCCGATGGAACTTATAACATCGCAGTACTTGCGCAAAGTGCGACCGACAGCAGTGTTGTCAGCAAGAGTTCACTAAGTTATGTCGTTGTGAATTCGGTCAATAACGCGCCTGTGGCAGTATATGACAGCGTATTATTGTTAGCTAAAGATCCGACATTGATTAACGTATTAGGCAACGACAGTGATCCGGATGGTGATACATTGCGCATCAGTGGAGTGACTCAAGGAGCTAAGGGCTCGGTTGACATCACCGCTAGCGGACAACTGCTGTATACACCAGCGAAGAACTTTAAGGGCAGTGATAGTTTCACTTATACCATTACAGACGGTGAGAAAACCGCGACTGCTACGGTATCGATAGGGATGGACAGCTCGACATCAAGTAATTCCGGGCCAAGCAATAACAGTGGTAAAGGTAAAAAATGATGTCATCGCAGGGTTGGATTAATCCTGTTTGTCGAATGATTGATTGATGATATTGATGAGAAAAAGGCGATGATAGGTATCATCGCCTTTTTGTTTCCTGTGAAAGTCTTAACAGGTCAATGTCAGCGCACTCGCTCGATTTGTCGTGATTTCAGACTATGGAGCTAATGCTGGCTCGTTGGTTACGATTTGAATACCAACAGAGCTGCTTTCGATGTTGCCCTCGTCATCAGAGACCTGAATATCAAGGTCGTTCAGCAGGTTGATACTTCCATCGGCAGGATCAAAGCCTGGGAGTAGTTTGAGTGTAAATGCACATTCATACACGTCTCCTGGGATCAGTACTGTACCTGTGGTACAGAAGTCTGGTGCGACGACTGCATCATAACTGCTCATTGCGGCGTTATTTTCTATCACAAAACTAGAACCGTCGGTTGAACCGTCGAGGACGGGTACACCATCGAAGTTCATAGTGATAATGGTAATATTGTCCACGTTACCGTTTACAATACGAACAAACGCTGTCGCTTTCATGGCAAACTCTGGGGTTAACTGCAGAGGCAGATCCAAGAAAGTAACCATTGCGTCGTCATCATCCGATACCATCAGGCCGTCTTCGTCTGTACCGTAAATGGTTGCGACGTTAACGTGTTCATCACCTGCATTACCTTGCAGTTGCAGTGTAATGGTACAGCTATCGGATTGTCCTGGACTGAGTGTAACAGGAAGAGCCGAACATTGACTGGTCAGATCGCCGAATTTATCATCGTCCAACTTATCAAAAGTCACGTCATCAACCGTAGGGTTACCCATGCTATCCACAGTTTTGACACTGAAGGTAAAGGTATATTCTACGTCGCGATAGACAGTAGGATCGTCGCCGGTCTCATCCACTGAGGTTGGGTTGGCCTCTTTGATTAATTCAACCACAGATGGGACGTCGCGAATAGAGACGGTCCATGAGTCTGAGTGCATCGCCTCGTCACTCTCATTGTCAATTGCAACGGCTTTAACGACGTTAGTAACGGATTCGCCTTGATCTCCTCCCACATATTGCGTGAAAGTACAGGTGTAAGCATTCATAGCACCGTTAACTATGTAACCGCCAGTGGCACAAGTACCTATACCATCGAGGTCTTGAACAACAGCACCAATGGTGTCGGTCAGAGTAGTCAGTTGTACTGGTGAGTCAAAGTCTTGGGAGGTATTGGTGACGGTTACAGTGTAAGTCACATTCGCACCGGGTTCCAAAACCTCGTCGGTATTCGCTGTTTTTACGACGGTAATCGTTGGTGGAATATTAGTAACCTGAACGGTTCTCTCCACACTACAATGTTCGCCGGCAGCAGAAGTCCCAACCCCCGCAGGACAGGTTTCACCGTTGGTCACCGCATCACCATTTTTATCTTGCATAGTGACTTTGACTACGTCTTTGTACAATTCCGGGCTCTGATCATCTGGCAGATCGGTATCCACAATATGGACTGTAAATTGACAGCTGTAGGTACCACTAGGTGCTATTTCTAGCAAAGGTGAACCCACTGTACAGTTCGTCTCGGTCAGATAGACACCGTCACCGCCAGGTGAGGATGTCGCACCCCATAAATTCAGCGTTTTATCGTAGCTGCCATCACCGTTGATATCGATTTCATCTGTAACGGAGCTTAGATACAGGGATGTCTGACTGTTAGGGTTGGTGAAGCTGAGGTTAAATGTGTATGTACCACCTGGCTCTGAGCGAGTCGTTGGGTTGCCTTCACTTTTCACAATGACTGGTGGTGTAGGTTTGATGAATACGTCGATGTTAAACGTATCACAGTTACATTTAGATTTGGTATTTGGAATCTGACCAGGGTATGGGTCTTCAGCCAGTGTACAGTTGTCTCGCTCGATGTTATCCCACGCAGCACAATAGGTGAAATCGGCACGATTATCACCGTCTTCATCCGCACAGAGCATGGTGATTGTTTCATTTTCCAGTACGTAGGTGTCTTCGCCCGCGGCTTTACTGATATCACCACAGACGTCGCCATCAAGTTCAACGTCAGCAGAATAACCGCTGTCACCTGGTATCGGCAGAATCATACTACAGTTATCACCGCCATCCTGAACAACCTGTGGGCTGTCTTCCGTTAATGGCAGATAAAAGGTGGTGTCATAACGCTCATTTGCGTTGGTACGAATTGTCACATCTGCATTAAATGAAAATACTTGTCCTGGTGTACATTCTTCGTTCGGATTTGTTGGCGTGACCTGAGTTATCTCAACATCATTCGCGGTACAGTTCAGTGCATCCTGAGGAAGCGAGTTGCCTGGTTTCATTAGATATGCATCAGCCATACAGGCGACCGCATCCAAATTTGGATAAGCTCCGGCACTTGCTGGCGCAGACTTCATTAACCCATACAGGGCCGCCGTACTCATCAACGCAATACTGAGTATTCTGATAAGTCGGCTGTGTATTAAGCGTTCCATCATTTACCTTCTTTCTCATTTGAAAATTGATAAAAGGGCTCTTTGAATGTTCGATATTCCGTCTGACCGTTAATGTCAGTGCAGATACCGGACAAGCTAACTCCTATGCCCTTTGTCCTAAGGCAACGGCCCAGTGTGATTGCTGATCACTTATGTCTATAGGGGAGTTGCCAACTGAACACTTTGTGAGCAAGAAATGAACCAAGAGTTATCTCTTTGATTTTCAATGAGTATTATTAATCTTATGGTGTAGATATACAGGTGGGTGAACACATTGTTAACAAATATGTCATTATTTATTGTTGAAAATAATAGAATATGAATTGGAAATTCATAAGGTTAAGGGAAAGCTAAACCAAGTGTAAGCCCCCTTACGGTTAAGTTTACAGTTGGACACTTTTGGTTTTTGGTGGAGCCCACGTATGGTTTTTGGTACAGCCTATGTTCTTAGTGCATGCGTGGATATCATCATTGGCTCAGGAGCATGAGTTATCTGCGCCTAAAGGCTTGTCGTGAAGAGGGGCTATTTTCTGACACTGTTTTGATTCAGAGTCCGGGCGACGTAAAGAAAGCGATGTCTTGTTATCCATATTGTGCGTTAAATAATCCCATTGGCACGTTTGTTGTTCAGTCAGTTGATAAATATCAAATTTCTTGTTGACCTGAAAACTCAATCCGTTAAAGTACACCTCGTTCTCACGGCACAGGTCGTCAGAACAGATGGTGTGACCATCGCTTGATTGAGTTGCCCTGGTGGTGAAATTGGTAGACACAAGGGATTTAAAATCCCTCGACTTTCGAGTTGTGCCGGTTCAAGTCCGGCCCGGGGCACCATCAATCAACTTATCACCATCTACTATTGAGGCGCGTTGGCAGAGTGGCCATGCAGCGGATTGCAAATCCGTGGACCTCGGTTCGACTCCGGGACGCGCCTCCATTCTCTTCTTTATTGTGAGAACGACATGACCAGCATAAAGCTGGTTTTTTTGTATCTGGCGTTCAGTAACCGCTACGAGCTTCCATGAAAAAGGCCAGCATAAGCTGACCTTGATCTGTTTGTGTGTTTCCATTGGTATCGCGTATTAAGATTTAACCGCAATGGCTTGGCTATCGTAGACATGATACTCAGAGCGCAGTCCCTTCACTAAGCTTACACACATTACCAGTAGCACGATACTGAACGGCAGAGCAGTCGCAACCACACCCGATTGCAATGCTTGCAGTGCTTCCTTGCCGCCAACCCAAAGCATCACCGCCGCGATTGCGCCTTCGACGCTCGCCCAGAAAATACGTTGCGGTACCGGGGCATCGATTTTACCGCCGGCGGTAATGCTATCGATGACCAGTGAGCCTGAATCTGATGAGGTAATAAAGAAAATCAGGATCAGTACGACAGAGATAATCGAGATTGCCGTACCATATGGCAGTTGTTCGTAAACCTGGAACAAGGTCAGCGAGATATCGGTCAGACCATTGGCTCCCAGTTCACCCACTTTGTTAGCGACCTGATCCAGCGCAATACCACCATAAATAGCCATCCAGAGCAGCGTCAGCAGAGTAGGGACAAAAATCACCGCAAACAGGAACTCACGCACGGTACGACCGCGAGAAACGCGGGCGATGAACATGCCGACAAATGGTGACCATGAGATCCACCACGCCCAGTAGAACACAGTCCAGCCGTGCATCCATACTTCATCATCACGGCCATACGGGTAGCTCAGTGGAAGAATATGTTCAACATAAGCTTTCAAGGTGAAAGGAATGGACTCTACAGTCAGATTGAAGGTCACAGCAACAATGAATACCAACAGTGCGAAGGCGAACACCATGTTGACGTTACTCAATACTTTAACGCCGCCATCGATGCCGCGAATAACGGAAATAATCGCAATCAAAGTGACGAACACGATGACCGACAGCTGCATACCGATCCCGCCATCGGTACCAAACACGTAGTTCATACCGCTGGTGGCCTGCTGAGCCCCCAGGCCTAATGAGGTTGCAAGACCAAACAGAGTTGCCAGTACCGCCATAATATCAATCGCATGCCCTGTCCAACCCCAGGCACGATCGCCCAGTACCGGATAAAAAACGCTGCGCAGAGACAGAGGTAAGCCTTTATTAAATGCAAAGAAAGCTAAGGCCAGTGCAACAATCGCATACATTGCCCAACCGTGAATTCCCCAGTGGAACATGGTCGCCCCCATCGCAAGAGATTTTGCTTCCGGGGTGTTTGGGGTCAC
Source organism: Vibrio sp. H11 (assembly GCF_004804295.1). Lineage (NCBI taxonomy): Bacteria > Pseudomonadati > Pseudomonadota > Gammaproteobacteria > Vibrionales > Vibrionaceae > Vibrio > Vibrio sp. H11. Next base: position 14,831 of record NZ_SSHN01000017.1, read on the forward strand.
ATTAAACGGTGTACCCCACCAGTCGGTATAATATGCGGTTGGCTCAGCCACACTCCAGAACAGCAGACCGATACCCATACCGGCGGCAAATAACATCGAAAACCAGGATGCACGGGAGTGATCCGGTGTTGCTTCTTTGCCGCCGATACGGATCCTACCTAAAGGAGAGATCATGATGATGAAGGTAAAGAGGACGAAAAAGTTGGCGACCCACATAAACAGCGAATCAAACTGTTCGATGATGCCATTTTTCAAAGTGTTTAATGACTCTTTAGCGGTTTCCGGTCCGACAAGTAATAGTGTGGCCAGGAAAACAATAATGAGGCCAGCGCTGATGCCAAAAACTGGGTTATGTACATCAAAGCCCCATTTTTGAACATTGTCCTGACCGACCTGATAGTCAGTGGTTTCTATACTGTATTTTTTTAAAGCATCTTCCATAAAGATCAACTCAAATTGTTTTGTGTTCAATGTATGGTAAGCCAGTCCGTTTGGCTAAGACCTACATATAATTAACTAAATAGTTAGTGCACAAATGAAAATTCATGGCTGAAATTGTAGCCTTATCGTGTTGTGTAAGTCAAATTTGGTGATTTTATGCTGAGTTTTCTCCAGATTAGACGGCTTTTATGTTGGTTTAAAGTATTGTATACGAAACATTAGTCTTCATTGTACTGAGCCGTGTTAGCAGACTGCATGCATTATTGACCGTTAGGTCGGAACTCATCATTCGTGACCGCTTGCGTACTAGGCTGTCCTAAAGGTTGAAGAGGTTATCGTACTGAGTAACGAGTAGTGGGTGATTGTCTCAATGCGACATTATTGTCTTCCAAATAACGCAAATGCCTTCCAGTTCAAGGAATTGTGTGTCAAACCACAAAAAAGGTGGGTCAGCGAATGGCGTTGTCTAAAGTGCAGACTACTTAAATATAAAAAATCAGGGCCGTGGCGGCCCTGACAGAAGTGATGGAACACTAAAACTCATTACCAACCTCGGCAGACAGGCTCGTCCATACATGGTTCATCACCTTCACGGCCTTGATCTGATGTGGTGACCACGACGCTATTTAGCAGTCCGGTTGATGATTGATTGGGTTGAGCGACAGCAATACTGGCTCCGAAACTAGAAATCACCAGTGCAACTGCCAGAACTAATGCTTTTAAACTTATACTTTTCATGATCTTATCTCCTAGATTCTCGCGACCTTAGCGCGTCGCGTTTTCATTACACGCCTTAATGACAGGTGATAAAAACGTCTAAGTGAATCAAATACCGGTTGGTAAAAGCTTTGATACAGTCCTGCCGAAAAGCTGCTCATTCGTACGGAGCAAATATTGATCCAGATCATAATTGATTGAAAATCCTTAAAAGGGAGAATGGACGCTTTGTCCACGTTACAACTTGGGATGTGACACGTTGTGTACAGACCGGGAAACAATATGTAGGCGATTCTTTTGAAATAATCTTATTGTATATATAGTTAGGATAAATGCTTTTAGACTCTCAAAGGTGTAACACCTGTAACATTAGCAAGTGACAGATGTTACACCTTTGCGGTGAGTGACAATCAATGAACTGCTGATTAAATAACCGAGTGATGAAAGAAAAGGACTGAAGGGGGAGCTGTGATAACGAGATTCAGTTTTCAGTAAGGTCAGAGTCGATGTTCAGGCGGTAACCGATGCCTCTGACGGTTTCTATCATTTTTGACTGCGCTGCCAGTTTACGCCGCAGTGAAACGATAATGGTGTCGACGACGTTACTTGCTCCTTCGTAATGAATTCCCCACACCTGTTCCAGTAAGGCCTTTCTGCTGACCACATTGCCCTGATGAGTCATTAACACAGCAAGAACGCCATTTTCTAATGGTGTTAAATCGACTTTGTTTCCAGCCAACTGCAGTTGCCGCTGAGCCGGTATAAACCAGGTGAGTGGGGCGGCGTTATTTTGTTTCACCCAAAGCCGGGATCGATACTGCAGGCGTTTGTAGCGATGCGGATCCCTGGCCTGCAAATGAGAGTGAATCAGTTGGGCAATAACCGGTGAAAGGGAGAGTCCTTCGTGATGGTGCTCAATAGCCCAGTGCCGGTTTAACTGATGATAATCGCAGGGGCCGAGTTTGTTTTCGCTGATGTATGCCAAACCAGGCTCACTCATGTGCGGTACAAAGGTGAATAGCTCCAGATTCTTCAGGATGGCGATATCCTCCCGGTTGGGAAAGAAATAGTTGATGAGCAGATGAATCAGTTCAAAACAATCGTTGGGCGCCGGGTTATCAGGGTTAAACACGCTGGCATTAGCGCAAAGAATATTGAGTACTGCCGGATGGCCGTGTGCTAACTGCTGAATGTGTCCCGCAATCGGTTGCGATACATTTAGTGAAGTGATGTAGTGATGGGCATTCCGACTGGTCAGTGGTTGCAGAGTGAGGCTGTGAAAATGGTAGTTGAACGGTTTGGCTGTCATCCAGCTCATGTCGGGTCGTGACCGGCCTGCAATGATTACCTTCCCCGGCGGTAATGCGGCTTGGTAAGTTGCTTGTCTAATCCAGGGTTCGAGTTCAGGCGTACAATCGATGTGATCAACGATCAGCACAAAACTGAGCGTGGTTTGACGGAGTAACGCCGCCAGTTTAGTTTTCAACGTCTTGGTCGTGTTATGGCTTTGCAGTTCTGTATGGCAGTCAATAACGTGGCAGGAGGCAGGGCAGTGGCGAGCAAACTCCGTCAGTAACGTTGTCTTCCCGACGCCTTTCATGCCATGGATAAATACGATGTCACTTTGTAAAGAATTCAGACAATTCTGAAGCGAGCGGAGCTCTTGCTGCCGGCTCGCTAAACGCTCATCAGCCATGGTTTTCCGCCCGTTGAACTGGGTTTAGCGGCATCTCATCAAAATCTCATGAAATTACCATCAATAGATTTATCAATAGCGCTTAAGTTTATTGATGTAAAGCGAGTGAGGAGGAACTCCGATGAGATTAACTCAGTTATCGGCATGTGCGCTGGCTGTGATTGCTTTCTCTGCGTCGGCTGATATGGATGAAAAAATCCAGCGGGCAGAAAGCGCCGCACACAGTGATTTAAGCTCAATGGCAACGATTGTCGATACGGATGGCAGCGTGCTTAGAGAAGGGAACCATTGGCACTGTATGCCGGGCATTCCGGTGATGGCAGGCGACACTCATCCCATGTGTAATGATCCGGTATGGAGCGCTTTGCTACAGGCTGCGGCGAAAGGAGAACCGTTTGAAACGGACAAAATCGGCTTCTCATACATGATGCAAGGCGACGCCATGGTCAGTAACGCAAGCCCGGCAGCGACCGACCCGAATGATGGTGGTGTGTGGGTTAAAGAAGGCCCCCACATTATGATCGTCGGGCCTAAATCAATGTTAGAGGGCATCAGTGATGATCCATATAACGGCGGTCCTTATGTGATGTGGAAGGACACACCCTATGCGCACATCATGGTGCCACTGGATAACAAAACGAAACCTTAAGTAGTATAAGCAAGTCTGGTTCAGGGAGTATTGGGTTGCCGTCTGGCAACCCAATTTTTTGTATTGAACCTTTTTTTGTATTGAATCTTGATGCGTTGAATCAATCTGGCTGGCTTGTATAGCCCAACGGCGACTTGTTGTAATTTTCCAACTCTGAAAGCAAAGGTGCAGAGAAATCGGCGCGAACCGGATACGGGTTACCTTTACACATCAGTTGTTGAACAGTTGTTAACTTCTTATCTACCCCTTTGGGGTAGTTCAATTCTGTAATTGATTTACATCATTAATTCATTTTCTTTCATAAATAACAATCCGGATTAACGAATTAAGACAATTATCTGGGAATCCGTATGAGCAAATTGAAGCTGGTCATCATAGGTAATGGCATGGTAGGCCATCGCTATCTTGAAGATCTTGTGGAGAAAATGGACGCCACTCAATTAGAGGTAACTGTGTTCTGTGAAGAGCCACGCATTGCCTATGACCGAGTTCACCTATCTTCTTATTTTTCTCACCATACCGCAGAAGAGCTCTCTTTGGTCACTACGGGCTTCTATGAGAAACATGGTATCCAAGTGCATGTTGGTGAGCGCGCTGTCAATATTAACCGTGAGCAGCAGATAGTGTATTCCAGTGCGGGCCGTGAGGTTCACTATGACAAACTGGTTCTGGCGACTGGCTCGTATCCTTTTGTTCCGCTTATCAAAGGCAATGAAGGTAAAGACTGTTTTGTATACCGTACGATTGAAGATCTCAAAGCGATTGAAGCCTGCGCCAAGAAAAGCCGTAGTGGTGTTGTTATTGGCGGCGGACTGCTGGGACTGGAAGCGGCCGGCGCACTGAAAGCTTTGGGTATGCAAACTCATGTGGTCGAATTTGCTCCGGTACTGATGGCGGAGCAGTTGGATCAGCAGGGTGGCTTGCAGCTGCGCAACAAAATCGAGCGGATGGGCGTGCAGGTTCACACCAGTAAAAACACGCTGGAAATCGTTGCAGGTGGCGAAGCGGCGCGTAATACCATGGTGTTTGCAGACGGCACTTATCTTGAGGTGGATTTCATCGTCTTCTCTGCCGGTATTCGTCCGCAGGACAAGCTGGCTCGTCAGATGGGGCTCGACATTGCGCCGCGAGGTGGTATTGCGATTAATGATCGCTGCCAGACATCGGATCCCGACATTTATGCTATTGGCGAATGTGCCTCCTGGAATCAACAGTTCTTTGGCCTGGTTGCACCGGGCTACAAGATGGCAACCGTGGCGGTTGATCATCTGGCCGGCAACGACAGCAGCTTCAGCGGCGCGGATATGAGCGCCAAGCTGAAATTGCTGGGTGTTAAAGTCGGTTCGATTGGTGACGCTAACGGGCGTACACCGGGCTGTAAAAGTTACGTCTATCAGAATGAAGAGCAGGAAGTTTATAAACGCATTATCGTTTCGGAAGATGGTAAGAAACTGCTCGGTGCTGTTCTGGTCGGCGACACCGCGGACTATGGCGATCTGCTGCAACTTAAACTTAATGATATTGAATTACCCAAACATCCGGACACCTTGATTTTACCTGCCCATGCCGGAGCAGAAAAACCAGCGCTCGGCGCTGATGCGTTGCCGGACAGCGCCGTGATTTGTTCTTGTTTTGATGTCACGAAAGGCAAGATTGCCCATGCTGTCGCGCAAGGCTGCCATACCCTGGCCGCGGTCAAAGCAGAAACCGGGGCCGGGACTGGCTGCGGTGGCTGTATCCCGCTGGTGACTTCGGTGCTGAATGCTGAGCTTGCTAAGTCGGGTATCGAAGTGAAACGTGATATCTGTGAGCACTTTGCTTATTCGCGTCAGGAGCTGTTTCATCTCATTCGCATTGAAGGACTGAAAAGTTTTGCCGAGGTACTGGAAAAGCACGGCCATGGTTATGGGTGTGAAACCTGTAAACCCGCGATTGGTTCGATTCTCTCTTCTTGCTGGGGGGAGCATGTATTGTCACCGTCTCTGGTTGCTTTGCAGGATACCAATGACAACTTCCTGGGCAACATGCAAAAAGACGGCACCTATTCGGTGATACCGCGTATGGCAGGTGGTGAGGTGACACCTCAGGCTTTGGCTGCGCTGGCAAACGTCGCTGCTGAATATAATTTGTACACCAAAGTGACCGGTGCTCAGCGGATTGGTCTGTTCGGCGCGCAAAAAGATGACTTACCGGCTATCTGGCGCATACTGCTGGAGGCCGGATTTGAAACCGGTCAGGCCTATGCCAAAGCGCTGCGCATGGCAAAAACCTGTGTGGGGTCAACCTGGTGCCGCTTCGGCGTCCAAGACAGCGTTGGCCTCGGTGTACTGATTGAAAATCGTTATAAGGGTATTCGTACGCCGCATAAAATGAAATTCGGCGTGTCTGGCTGTACCCGCGAATGTGCGGAAGCGCAGGGTAAAGATCTCGGTATTATCGCGACCGATGCCGGCTGGAATATGTATGTGTGCGGAAACGGCGGGATGAAGCCGCGCCACGCCGATTTACTGGCCAGCGACCTGGATCAGGCTACGCTGCTGCGCTACATCGACCGCTTTATGATGTTCTATATCCGCACCGCAGACAAATTGCAACGTACCTCCGTATGGCTAGAAAACATGGAAGGTGGTATCGACTATCTGCGTCAGGTGATTGTCGAGGATAAATTGGGTATCAACGATCAGTTAGAAGCCGATGTCGCGCGCCTGGTGGATGAGTATCAGTGTGAGTGGCAGGCAACCCTAGACAATCCTCAGCAGCTGAAACGTTTTTCTCACTTCATTAACAGTGAGTTACGTGATGACAATGTGCTGTTTGTCACACAGCGCGATCAGCATCGTCCGGCGACGTGGGCGGAGAAACACGCCGACAGTGCAATTGCTCAGCGTGGTGACATTTTACATGTGGCTTTGGAGAATGAAGCATGAGTCAGTGGCTAAAAATTTGTGACATCAACGAGATTGTACCGGGAACCGGAGTGTGTGCGCTGGTCAATGGCGAGCAGGTTGCCCTGTTTCGTCCCGGACAAGAAAGCTGCGTGGCGGCGATTTCTAACCTGGATCCGTTTGCGAAAGCGAACGTTTTGTCCCGCGGTCTTATCGGTGAACATCAGGGCGAGCTGTGGGTTGCCAGTCCTTTGAAAAAACAGCGCTTTAATCTGCGCACAGGTCTGTGTCTGGAAGATGAGCGTTTCAGTGTGAAAACGTATCAGACGCGAGTCTGTGACGGCATGGTAGAAGTCGCACTGTAATACTACCTGGCCACCTTCTCAACAACGGGGTGGCCAGGATTGCACAGGCAAAGGATTTGTATCTCTGATCCCTTTACCTGTTCAATCTTCAATTTTTTCAATTTAACTTTTCGATGGGGATTCCTCTATGTCAGCACTGAAACCTGCAGAAATTGTTCAAACCATGGTTGATGTCGGCGAAGCAAAAATCAAAACCGGCACCCGGGATCTGATATTGCGCGGCATGATGGCCGGTATCATTTTGTCTCTGGCGGTCGTTGTTGCCATCACTACTATTACTCAAACCGGTCTGGGTATTGTCGGGGCATTGGTGTTCCCGGTCGGCTTTTGTATTCTGAGCCTGATGGGCTATGACCTGGTGACAGGCGTGTTTGGGCTGGCACCTTTAGCAAAACTGGATAACCGCCCGGGAGTCACCTGGGGACGGGTGCTGCGCTGCTGGGGCCTGGTCGGCTTGGGTAACCTGATTGGCTCTCTGATTGTTGCGGGCCTGATTGCACTCTCGCTGACCATGAACTTCAGTGTTGAGCCGAATGCGGTGGGTCAGAAATTTATCGCAGTCGCCACGGCGCGTACCATCGGGTTTGAAAATCTGGGTGCTGATGGCTGGCTCACCTGTTTTGTGCGCGGTATTTTATGTAACCTGATGGTGTGTCTGGGCGTGATTGGTAATATGACCTCTCGTTCAGTGGCGGGTAAAATTGTCGCCATGTGGCTGCCGATTTTTATCTTCTTCGCTCTGGTATTTGAACACGCTGTGGTGAATATGTTCCTGTTCCCGCTCGGTATGTTACTGGGCGCCGATTTTGGCATCGCGACCTGGCTGAATTTCAACCTGGTGCCGACTATTCTGGGTAATATGATTGGTGGTCTGCTGTTTACCTGCCTTCCTCTTTACCTGACCCACGCCAAAACCGCACCTAAGCTGGATGATGAAACTGAACATAGCGCGCAACCGGTATTGAGTGCTAAATAATCCGCTGCAGGCTCTGCGTGTGAGCACGGCCTGCTCCTCTCTGCTGCTGTTTTAGGTCGTCTTGAGGCGTTGCAGGCTAGTTTGTGGCATTGCAGTCCAATGTTTTACATCAGTTTAATTATAAAAGGTCATCAGGGTGGTGCGTCGGCATCAGTGACTTTTGATAATTGAATTTACCCGGTAGGTTTTAACGATGAGTGTGACTCAATCTTATCCGCAATCTTGTGGTTTTGTTTCTCTGGTCGGTGCCGGACCCGGTGACCCGGATTTGTTGACAGTGAAAGGACTGCGAGTTATTCAACAAGCGCAGGTTGTGGTGTATGACCGTCTGGTTTCGCAGGCCATCCTGGACTTAGCGCCGGCCCAGGCAGAGCGCATTTATGTGGGTAAGCAGCTCGATTTTCATTGTGTTCCCCAGCAGCAAATCAACCAGATTCTGGTAGATAAAGCGCGGCAAGGATTACATGTGGTGCGTCTGAAAGGCGGCGATTCATTTATTTTTGGTCGCGGTGGTGAAGAGCTGGAAGTACTGGCAGATCATCACATCGCCTATGAAGTGGTGCCTGGAATTACGGCGGCAGCGGGCGCAACGGCCTATGCCGGTATTCCGCTCACTCATCGCGAGCACGCGCAAAGTGTCCAGTTCATCACCGGGCATTTGCAACAAGATGGCTCCCCAATTAACTGGCAAGCCTTAGCGCAAAGTAATCAAACCCTGGTGTTTTATATGGGGCTCAAGCAGAGCCCGCACATCGCCGAGCAACTGATCAGCGGCGGCCTGGCGAAGGACACTCAGTGTGCGATTATAGAGAAAGGCACCACGCCACAGCAGCGGGTATTGCGAGGTGAATTAGCTCAGTTGTCTGAGTTGGCGGTTCAGGCGCAGAGCCCGGCATTAATCGTGGTTGGCAGCGTGACCGCTCTGCACGACAAACTGGCCTGGTTTGGTGAATAACCAGATATGAAAGCTGAATACGATCGCTAAATCTGACAGCGGCTGGATGAGCGAGCCATCTCCTGCCGCCGCATGGGCATAGCATCAATGGTTTGCTTGAGAGCGTCCCAGTCCGTGGTTTTTCCCCAGCGCATTTTTTCGCTGCCGTCTTTGCCAACCAAAACAGCGGTGTGCTGGCCAGGGGACACACGGTAAGCGAGCAGAATATCATTGAGGTCAAACTCATGTTTCAGCCACTCAGGCTGGCTGAAACCATCTTCAGTGATGACTATAGTGACAACGTCACGCTCTGTCAGTTCGCACTGGTGCATCAGAGTTTCTACTAAGAACTGGCGCACGTAGTGATCCTGAGTGGGGGCAAAGTAGAGCACACTGCGATGAGTCCACTGATTAGAATAAAGTGGGTAAGCCTGAGCAACAACAGGGACAATAAGCACAACAACAGCAAGTAGCGCAGATTTCATGGTTTACCTCCTGTGCTGCCGGGGCAGTGAATGGCTAAGGATTCCATGGGCTGAATGTGTTAAGGTCTTCCTTCCACACATAAGCCAGCCCTTGCTGCACGTTTTTACGCGCAGGGCACGGTTAAGTTCACTTAAAGCAGACATAAACTATGCAAACCATCGCCATTCTGGTTGACGTTCAGAACGTTTACTACACCTGCAAGTCACGTTATCAGCAGCACTTTGACTATAATCACTTTTGGCAGAGCGTGACTCGGGGACGCAAGGTTCATCAGGCCAACGCCTATGCCATAGCCTCCAACGACAGCCGCCAGCGTCAGTTTCATCACATTCTGCGTGGTATCGGTTTTGAGGTGCAGCTTAAACCTTTCATTCAGCGTTCTGACGGCAGTGCCAAAGGCGACTGGGATGTAGGGATCACACTGGATGCGATTGAACTGGCAGCCGAAGTAGACACAATCGTGCTGGTCTCCGGTGACGGGGATTTCGATATTCTGGTTAAACGTATTCAGGACAAATACGGGAAAGAAGTCGAGGTATACGGTGTGCCGGGGTTGACGGCTAAAAGTCTGATTGATGCCGCCAACCACTACGTGGCTATCGAGGGTGACTTACTGCTCTGACTGAGGCTCGGTCACTGCGCTCTCTTGCTGCTCAGGCGCTTGTGCTGCTTGCTCACCTTGTGCCTGTTCGGCTTCAAGTTTGGCGCGCTCCGCTTTGGAAATGTAGCGCGGCTTGTTGCTGTTATGCAGCTTAGCGTTCTGTTTTTTCAGTTTGGTTTTTAAAATCTGGTTAATGCGTTTTTTACGGTTCATCTCAGGCTCTGTGAGTCTAGGTGTTGAGGTGCGGAGCTTACTGGTTTTCGATGTGAAGCTCAACTGTACCGAGTGGTTATTTACTGGCGGCAATGGCGGGACAATGTTACTGCCGCATCCGCTGCTGGCCATCCGGCACTTGTTGCATGAGCGCAAACCCGTTCCAGATAACCCGCCCAGAGATCAGTCTAACCGCCGTCTCAGACAAGCGCAGAAATAACAAAGACAAGCCGCGTGGCTTGCCTTCATCTTTTTAGAGTCGTTGAGCTTTGGCTGACTTTATTCGCCGCCAAGCTGTCTTATTCTCCGGCCACCCATTGGCGCTTGGTTTTTACACTCGACATCAGCATGTATATACAAGTTGCCAGCAGGATAACGAACAGGTAACCCAGCAGACCTTGCGTATCTTGCATAAAGCTGTCGGCCAGGACCGGACCCAGTACCGACCCAATACTGTAACTAAACAGCATCACCTGAGTTGCAGAGACAATGTAGCTTGCGTCAAGCTTGTCACAGCCGAGGTTAATCGCAATCGGATAGATAGCAAAAGTTGCCATGCCGAGCAGGAATAAACCCATCGCTAACATGTCTGCGCCCGGATTGATCAGTGGTAAAACCGTAGCACCGGCACCGACTAAGCTGAACAAAGCCATCAGTAATTTACGTCCCATGAATTTTGACATCCATGGCACCATTGGCTGGACTGCCATTGCACCCAGAATGATCAACGCCATTAATGTGCCAATATGGCTATGGCTGATACCACGTTTTGCCAACTCGACCGGCATCAGGCCGTAAATTGCACCCAGTGTCAGGCCAGACACCAGACAGCCGATAATCGCCGCGTGGCTGAGTTTAAAAATTTGTTTCCATGACAGGCTGACACCGTGCTGTGTCTGTGGCTGATCGGTTTTACCGTAAATCAGTACCACCGATGCCATAACCAGCAGTGTGATAATGGCAAAGAAAGGAACACCACCGGAAACGCCCAGTACACCGATACCAAGCTGACCGATTGCAGTGCCGCCGTACAGAGCCGCCATGTAAATGCCCAGACGTTTGGCACGGCCAGATTCGTTACCATGCAGTAACCAGGACTCAACGACCACGAAGACGCCCGCAACGGCAACGCCGGCGACAAAGCGAGCAACAAGCCATGCTGCGGCATACGGCAACACCGGTAGCGCAACAATCGAAATAATCAGTAATGCCAGACAACCCAGGAACGCCAGACGGTGCCCGAGACGGTTAACAAACGGTTCCATAATCACCGCACCCAGCAGTAAACCTGCATAGAATACGCTGGCCATCCAGCTGGCCAGAGATGCTTCAAGCCCATAATCAGAAAGCATAAGAGGGATAAGACTCATCAGGTAGCCGGATGCTACCGCATACAGTGACAGGGCGATCACTGGTACAGAAATTCGTTGGACAGAAACAGCAGAAGTACTCACGGAGTAGCCTCGAAAATAAGCAGGAACAGGGGGATTTCGCGGCGAATATGAAACTTATGATTTGAAAGGTAAAATGAAAAATTGTGATCTTGACGATTAATAAATTTTATCAAGGAGTCATTTAGCAAAAAGGGAAGTAAAGTTGGTGTTCTCTAGCATAAAACACCAACTTTTAGCTAAATTTATAGGAATAAGTTACTTAACTAACGCTTGGTTCAGCCATTGATCAAATTGCGATTTTGGCAACGCACCGTTGATCATATCGACCCTTTGCCCCTTTTTGAACACCATGATGGTCGGGATGCTTCGGATCTGAAATTGCGCGGCTAACTGCTGCTGACTTTCGGTATCGATTTTGACAAAGCGAACCTCTCCTTTGCGCTCTTCAGCCACATCGGAAAATACCGGTGCGAAGCCAACACACGGGTTACACCAGGGAGCCCAGAAGTCGACTACGACAGGAACATCGCTGGTAAGCAGGGCGCTGAAGTTAGCGATAGTACCTTCAAGCGGAGCGCCGTCCAGCAGCGAGGCCTGGCATTTGCCGCAGCTCGGGTTTTCTGAAATACGGGTTTCTGGAACGCGGTTCATCGCATGGCATGCGGGACAGCGGGTATTAAATGTGGTCATAACTTCCTCTCAAATGTGACGCCCGGGTCACCCCGGTGATTTCGCCTTGGCAGCCAAATCGGCGTATACTTTCTTGCATTGATGCGATATGCGAACCTTATTCGATTCCGGCCGTATTGAACATTTGCCATGCTCTGACCTGCATGTGTCTTGTCATTATCGCAGTTGATGAGTCAAATGTTGGGGCAGGTCGCATGATTACAATGATAACAACAACAAAAAAACAGGATGACCATGACTAAGTTTTATGCGGACATTACTGGCTGGGGGAAATGTCTGCCCCCGGCAACGCTCTCCAATGACGACCTCAGTACCTTTCTTGATACCAATGACGAGTGGATTCGCAGTCGCACCGGCATTGAACAGCGCCGAATCAGCCATGTGAATACCTCTGAACTGGCCACCGTTGCGGCGCGCCACGCACTGGCTTGTGCCGGGCTTAATGCCGCTGACATCGATCTGATTATTGTCGCGACCTGTTCACCGGATTCGCTGATTCCTAATATCGCGTCCAAAGTACAACAGAATCTCGGCATTCGCAGTGCTGCTGCGTTTGATCTCAACGCCGCGTGTACCGGCTTTGTCTACGGCCTGGAAACCGCGACGCGGCTTATTCAGGCTGGTAATTATCAGCACGCATTAGTGATAGGCGCAGAACGTCTGTCTTTTTACCTCGACTGGACTAAACGCGATACCGCGGTGCTGTTTGGCGATGGTGCCGGTGCTGTGACGCTCAGTCGCACCGAGCAACCGGTCGGGCTACAGGATGCCAAGATTGGTTGTGATGCCGCCGGCCGCGACATTCTGGCGGTGCCTGAGTTTGGTACGGCCATGGATCGTTTTGATGAGCAGAACGGCTTCTGGGCGTTTGAGTTTGTTGGTCAGGAAATTTTTAAGCGCGCGGTGAAAGGCATGGGCGCAGCGGCCAAGAGTGTGCTGGCACAAAGCGGTCTGTCGAAAGATGATATTGATGTGGTCATTCCCCATCAGGCGAATATCCGCATTATCCAGACATTGTGCGAACTGTCGGGCATTGAACAGAGTAAAGCTTTCGTTAACATTCAGCGCTATGGTAATACGTCAGCGGCTACTGTACCGATTGCACTGTGCGAGGCATTGCAACAAGGCCGGATAAAAGCAGGCGATAATCTGCTGCTGGCTGCGTTCGGCGCAGGCCTGACCTGGGGGGCGGGTTATATCAAATGGGGCGAGCGCACGACACCGTTGGGGCTCAGTGATGGCGAGCTGCCGCCATCGGAAAAAACCGCGTTAGAACTGCTGCAGGCGGCGATTGAACATTGTCAGCACCACGCGGCTCTGCAGGTATAAATCGCACGTCTTCACTCGCTGGCTGCGGGGCCAGCGATCCTTCATTTTGATTTCATTTTATTGCTTCAGCATGACGTGAATTCAGTACCGCAATCATTTTGTCGCACCTTGATTCAGTCCAGATTGATTCAGCTGATGGGCGGAATATGGCATATGCTCAAAAGAACCGTAGCAGCAGTGTCAGGGGTGTTTATGACCAAGCCTAAATCAGCCGGACCAAACTTCATCGTCGCTCTGGATCAGGGAACAACCAGCTCCAGGGCGGTGGTACTGGATCACGATGCTAATATTGTCAGCGTCGCACAACGCCAGTTCAGCCAAATTTATCCTCACCCTGGCTGGGTTGAACATGATCCAATGGAAATCTACGCCACGCAAAGCGCAACCTTGATTGAAGCCCTGGGTAAAGCCGGGATCCGCAGCGATGATGTGGCGGCCATCGGCATCACCAATCAGCGTGAAACTACGATTGTCTGGAATAAGGAAACCGGCAAGCCAGTTTATAATGCGATTGTCTGGCAGTGTCGCCGGACCGCGGATATGTGCGCCGCGATGAAAGCTCAGCAGTTGGAAAGTGATATACGCGCTAAAACCGGCTTAGTGCTGGATCCTTATTTCTCTGCCAGCAAAATTAAATGGATTCTGGATAATGTGCCCGGGGCCCGGCATGCTGCAGAGCAGGGCAAACTGTTGTTTGGCACAGTCGATAGCTGGCTGGTGTGGAAAATGACTCAGGGCAGAGTCCATGCGACGGACTACACCAATGCCTCCCGTACCATGCTGTTCAACATTAACCAGTTGTGCTGGGACGAGTCGCTGCTTGAGTTGTTCTCCATTCCCGCCGCGATGATGCCGGAAGTGAAATCGTCATCGGCGATTTACGGCCAGACCAATATTGGTGGCAAAGGCGGAACCCGTATTCCGATTGCTGGTATTGCCGGTGATCAGCAGGCAGCGCTGTTTGGACACTTATGTGTGAACCCTGGTGATGCCAAAAATACTTACGGTACCGGCTGTTTTCTGCTGATGAATACCGGCCAGCAAAAAGTCTGCTCAGACAACGGATTACTGACCACTCTCGCGTGCGGTCCGGATGGAAAGCCGTGTTACGCGCTGGAAGGCTCCGTTTTCATGGGCGGAGCAGCAATTCAGTGGCTGCGCGATGAGCTGAAGTTACTGAGCGATGCAAAGGATTCCGAATACTTCGCCACCAAAGTGGAATCGTCTGAGGGGGTTTATGTTGTGCCCGCATTTACCGGACTGGGCGCGCCCTATTGGGACCCGTACGCGCGGGGAACCATCGTCGGATTGACGCGGGGGACGAATGCCAGTCACCTGATTCGTGCCACGCTGGAAAGTATTGCCTACCAGACCCGTGATGTACTGGATGCGATGCAGGCCGATTCTAACATGCGTCTTGCAGCGTTACGGGTCGATGGCGGCGCGGTTGCCAACAACTTTTTAATGCAATTCCAGGCGGATGTTCTCGATACCAGGGTTGAGCGGCCGGTCGAAACGGAAGTGACCGCACAGGGTGCTGCCTATCTGGCCGGATTAGCAGTCGGGTATTGGCAAAGTCTGGGAGCGTTGCAGCGTAAAGCCGCAATCGAGCGCTGCTTCGAGCCGTATCATGATGAAGCTAAGCGTCAACGGCGCTACCGTGGTTGGAAACGAGCTATCCAGTGCGCCCGCGCCTGGTCGGAATTACATCAGGATGACCAAGAACGCTAATGTATGAGCCAAAACTAACGTGTGAGCCAAAACTGATCTGTACGCCCAAATGGGCGTCTATCAGAAACGGCGTCGGTAAAATAACAAACCCGCCGGGTGGCGGGTTTGTGCAATAGATAACTTAGCTCAGGACAGGATTATTTCTTACCCTGAGTGGCCAGTTTGTCCTGCTCGGTCAGGTCGCGGATGCGACGGCTGATTTCACGGCGCTCTTTGGAGATTTCTGCACTCTTGATGATGTGGTCATCAACACGGTCTTCGTAGTCCGCTTTCATGTTTTTCACGATTTCGATGATCTCTTCCTGAGTCATGTCTGGCTTGATGTAGTCAACCAGGTTCTCAAGCAAGTCAACACGCTTACGGTTGTCACGAACTTTCTTTTCGTTATCCAACAGTTCACGCTTGAGTTTGTTTTTACGGCGAGCCAGACTCACAATTTCAAATACGCTGTTCATAGGTCCCTTTCCCTAAAATGAATTAAAGCAACTGTGGCTGATTAAAGCATAACATCCCAGCTCATAACAGCCTTTAGATCAAACATGACAACACCTTGACTAATAAATCACCACTCGATATACGGGTGGATTGTACATGCCTGAAAATACGCTATAACATGGATTCAATAATGATGAACCTATGATCGATTATGCAGCCTTCAGAGATTATTGTTCCCCCAGGCGAAGAGTCAGCCCCCAGCACGAAAGCGCAGCCTGTTCCGATAGAGCAGCGGGTAGACTCTCAACGGGCTAAACTAGGTCAAGCTTATATACGAGAACGTCACAAGCAGGAATTGACGAATATAGAATTACATCGTTCTAAAGTGATTGTGATGGATGAAAACGGGCGTATTCTGCGCATGTCCCTATCGCCTGAGCACTAAGAACGTGAGTTCGGCAGTGAGCCGTAACAATAATAATTAAGGAAAAGAACAATGAATCAAGAACTATCTCCCCTTGAAGCACGAGTTATCGGTTGCTTGATAGAAAAAGAAATAACCACGCCGGATCATTACCCGCTGACGCTCAATAGTTTAACCACGGCCTGCAATCAGAAAAGTAATCGTGAGCCTGTCTTGTCATTATCTGATGCAGAAGTACAAGATACGGTTGAAGGGTTGATCAGTCGCCGTTTAGTCAGCGATGAAAGTGGTTTTAACAGTCGTACGCCTAAGTATCAGCACCGTTTTTGTAACACTGAGTTTGGTGATTTGAAGCTGGGTGAACAAGAGCTCGGCCTGGTATGTTGCCTGTTACTGCGCGGAGCCCAGACTCCGGGCGAATTACGTACCCGAACTAACCGTCTTTGTTCTTTTTCTGATGTAAAGCAGACCGAGGCAGTGTTGGATGCCTTGGCGCAACGTGACTTGGTGGTCAAACTGCCGCGTGAACCGGGTAAACGTGAATCTCGTTACCAGCACCTGTTTTGTGGAGAAGTCGATTTAGAATCTCTGCTAAGCGCATCTGTCGCTCCAGCGGCCAACTCACAGATTGAAGCACTGGAGCAGGAAGTGGCGACACTGCGTGAAGAAGTTGCGGAATTGCGTGCTCTGGTTGAACAAGCTTTGGTCTGATGACGCTCGTGAGCAGTGAAAATTCAAGTCCGAATTGGTGGGTGTATCTGATTCGGACTTCCTCCAACGCCCTTTACTGTGGTATCACCACTGATGTGGAGCGACGCTTCAGTCAGCATGAGAAAGGGCAGGGGGCGAAAGCGTTACGGGGTAAAGGGCCATTAACCCTGGCCTGGCAATATGAACTTGGCCCATTAAAGGGCGAAGCACTGCGTCTGGAATATAAAATAAAACAGCTAACCAAAGCACAGAAAGAGCGCCTGATAATGGATGATTCCCGTTTGTCGCTGGTTTTGTGATCCCGCTGATTTTCCTGCCTTGTTGATGTCAGACACTCTGTCTATGATTAAGTTGTGTCCATATTATTGATATAACTGCTGTTTTTTTAGGGGTATTTAGGGGCTGTACTCAATGACAGTTATCTGTGCCCTCGCAAGCGGTTTTGCAAACACAGTACTGTTTCAGAAATAGGAAACAGTTATAACTTAGATTATTTATTGTATATACAACCAAGAAAATGTTGTTAATTTAATCACTTGCATAAAAAATTCATGCTTTATTTGCCGTGCAAGCTGTTAATTGTACGCTGTATGCTTAATAATTCTCAGGCAATATTGATTTGCTGATATTACGGCGCTGCTTTGTAAACAAGCACGTCTCAACAATGCGTTGATGGTGTGATTATCAACCAACAGGCGGAATGTGTGGAATGAAGAAGGCGCTCTTTCTCTCTTTTTTACTTGGTTTCACCCCGGTAGCTACGTCCTATTCATCTCAATTGTTGAGCGGATACTGGCATTATCAGGAATTCTTAAATGCTAACCCACAGCAAAAGCAGTTGACTGATCAGTTGTCACGCGCCGTTCGCCAGGCACCAGTTGCAATGGTAGGGGAACAACAAAAGCCCGTATCCATTTCCGTTGTTTTTCCCGGCCAGCAGGTTTCAGACTATTGGGTTCGCAATATAAAAGCGTTCGAAATGCGTATGGAAGAGCTGGGGATTGAATATCAGATCAATCAGGTCTTTACCCGGCCAAATCTGGACACACGTCAGCAAAGTCTCTCTCTGATGGAAGCGTTAAAAAACAATTCTGACTATTTAATTTTTACCCTGGATACGACACGGCACCGAAAGTTTATTGAACATGTACTAAGTTCTTCGCCAACTAAGTTGATCCTGCAAAATATTACGACGCCAGTCCGCGACTGGGACGGCAGACAGCCGATGATGTATGTTGGCTTTGATCATGAAATGGGTGCACTGCAACTGGCCCATTATTATCGTGAGCATGTTCCCAAAGGCAGCAAGTATTCTGTACTGTATTTCTCCGAGGGCTATGTGAGCGATGCGCGTGGTGATACCTTTATTGAGAATATGGAGCGCAGCGGTGATTATCATCTTGCTTCATCGTATTACACCAAGGCGACAGAAGAGAGCGGTTATGAGGCTGCTCTGAATATTGTCAAAAATGATCCCGATATTAAATTCATCTACGCCTGTTCGACAGATGTGGCTTTGGGGGCGGTGAAGGCCCTGAAAGAACTCAACCGGAACGACATTATGGTGAACGGCTGGGGCGGCGGTTCGGCAGAGCTGCAGGCGCTGGAGGATGGCACTTTGGATGTCACCATTATGCGCATGAATGATGATACTGGTATAGCGATGGCCGAAGTGATTAAACGTGATCTCGAAGGGCTGGCTGTCCCGACGGTCTTTTCCGGCGATTTTGAGCTCGTTTCTCATGATGATAAGCAGCAGATCAGCTTATTCAAACAACGTGCGTTTCGGTATTCCGATCGTTAATTAGCCCAAGGAACACTGAGTGAACATCCGGTCCAGTACAGTAAAACAGAAAAGAAGAATTGCGACCTTTATCAGTCGTGCCATCGTGGCGGTGCTGGGCGCCCTCACGCTGGCTGTGCTGTTCCAAAGCTATCAAATCAGCAGCCGGTTAATCTCACAGGAAGTGGCACGCAGTGCTACCCAGACCGCGAGCTTGATCCAGAATCTGTTTAATTACCGTCTTGCTACGTTGCAGATTCACCAGGACAGTAGTGCTAAAAACAGCAGTTTTATTGATGCGTTAAGCAGCGATTCTGGCGCTGCACTTGATCAGTATTTTCTCAGCGTGGACCAACTGGAGTTGAGTAATACTCCGGACATCCGTTTTATCACCGATTTGAAAGAGTTGGTCTGGGAAGACGGTAACGCCCAGTTTTACGGCATTCAAAGCCGAGAAATGAATAAAATTATCCGTCGGGTCTCGGTGAGTAACAATTGGCATTTGGTGCAGACCCCGTCTTTACTGGGTATGACTTATTTGTTAGTACGTCGCTCGCCCGTCGTCAACAGTACGACAGGTGAAGTGATAGGCTTTCTGTTTGTTAGCATAGTGCTTAACAATAATTTTGCCCTGATTGAAACCATTCGTGATAGCAGCAATTCACAGAATTTAATTCTGGCTGTTGGCTCTGAAGTTTTAGCGTCAACTCTCAACGGGGACGAGTCCTACTCGGCGTTTGATGTGATTGAAGATGGCCTGAGTGAAGGGCTGTACGATAAAAACATGGTCAGTAAAGCGGTACTAGATGTCGAAGGTGTGCCTACTTATCTTGAGGTGTATTCGGTACAGAGCAACCAAAATGCGCTGAGCTTACGCGACAACTACTATTTCTGGATGATTTTTGCTCTGGTGGCGATGATCGCGGTCTCTATGCTAATTCGCTGGTGGTTGCAACGTCGTATTGAATCTGAAATTGAAGGCTTGATGACCTATACCCACAACGTTGCTGAGCGCGGTTTGGACGGATTCTTTCCCGGTTCTAAAATTTACGAATTTGACCATTTTGGCCGCACGTTGGAACACACTTTCCAGCGTTTGTCACAGCAGGAAAAGCAATTTGAGGATCTGTTTACTTTCGCTTTATCTCCGACCATTTTGTGGACCAGCGATGGTGAGATGATCCGGATGAATCCGGCTGCTGAGTCTCACTTCAGGCCAAAGGATGCTAATCAGTTGTCTCTGTTCAATGTGTTAAAGGCACAACTGGTACCACAGATAAAGCTGGCCGCACGAGGTGAAATCCTCAATGAGGTGAACACCGAAGTCGACGGTCGGGTTTTCTTGTGGAATCTGTCGCCGATTATTGTGGAGAATCGGGTCGAGTCCATCATTACTCAGGGCCAGGATGTCACTACGATTGCTGAGGCAGAAAAACAGAGCCGCATTGCCCGCAATGAAGCAGAAGAGACCGCGCGAGTACGAGCCGATTTTCTGGCCAAGATGAGCCATGAATTGCGCACGCCGCTTAACGGCATTCTCGGTGTATCTCAGTTACTGAAACGCACGGTGAAATCAAAAGAACAAGCGGAGCAGGTCAACGTTCTGTGCAGCAGTGGTGAACATTTGCTGGCGGTACTGAACGACATCCTCGATTTTTCCAAGATTGAACAAGGCAAGTTTCGTATTCAAAAAGTGGATTTCCGGCTGGTTGATGTGGTTTCAGCGATTGAAAGAATCTACGGGCCGCTATGCAGAGAGAAACAGCTGGAACTGCAACTTGAGAGTAATATTGATGAAGACATTTTCATCAATGGCGATCAGGTTCGCTTAAATCAGGTGCTGTTTAACCTGCTCAACAATGCGGTGAAGTTCACCCATGATGGTTCTATCTCCGTTCAGCTTGAGCTGAATCAGGATGTGTCACCGACCAAGCTGAAAATCGTCGTGCTCGATACCGGTATTGGGATACGCGATCAGGATCTGGCTGCTATTTTCGAACCTTTTGTGCAGGCGGAGTCGACCAATACCCGCGAATATGGCGGTAGCGGCCTGGGGCTCACTATTGTTCACAGTCTGATTGAAATGCTGGGCGGCAGCATTGAGGTTTCTTCTCAGTTTGGCGTCGGCACCCGTTTTGATATCGAATTACCGGTAGAGATTGTTGCCAATGAAGTGCGGGAAGCTGACACCCAGGTTGGTAAATCCCGCTATGATCTTTTCGACGATACTGTTCAGGTATTGATGGTGGAAGATAACCATACCAACGCCTTCATTGCCAAGGCTTTTTGTAATAAATACGGCATGAATGTGGAGTGGGTGACCGATGGCCTCAAAGCGATAGAGAGGGTCAAACAGCAGCATTACGATATGATTCTGATGGATAACCAACTGCCTTATCTGGACGGGGTCGATGCTACCCGGATCATCAAACATGAAATGGGGTTACCGATCCCGGTTTATGCCTGTACTGCGGATGGAATGCTGGAGACACAAGAAGCGTTTATGCAGGCGGGCGCCGAGTACGTAATTGTAAAACCGATCAAAGAAGATACCCTGCATCAGGCACTGGTGAATTTCCAGCTCAATCGTTCAGGGTATAACGCGCCGGTTAAAAAGAATTATTCCTGAACAACTTTTCGAACAGAGACATTTTCAGCTGGTCAGAAAGTTCAATGGCTTCTTCAAATTGTACATTTGATTATATTCCATTTTTTAGCAGTATCGACAATGCAAAGCACGGCTTAGTGACAGCGATATGATCTCTATGTTCAATGTATTCAACATGATCTATATGTTCAACCTGATCGATGAATTAAAACTGAAAACGGACACCCATACTGAATTGCGGGCCCCACACTCCTGCATTTCGCGCTTCAGCGTTCAGCGACATTTGTTGCGTGGAATGGAAACGCACACCAGCGATGATAATAGAGTGCTCTTCAGTCCGGCCAATGCGTCCGTGTACTTCTAACTGATTGGTCAGCCACAGGCGTGAGCCTACGTTTAACTCCATAACGACGTCAGTATTGTGGTTCTCGTCGCCATTACCACGGAGATGGTGCGCGAGAAACTGGCCATAGATGTCAGCGAACGCATTAATCGGGCCGTTGAAACCAATGCCGCCCGCAGCATCCCAGTCTCCTTCCATGCGAGAATCAATTCGCGCGACTAAATGCGTGTTTTCAGTGAAAAATGTGCTGAATTCTCCGCCAAATGATTCCGGACTCACGCCAGTGCGCAGTTCTAAAAAGTTGTAGTTAAAGTTGTTCGCCAACGCCGTTGTTGGCAGGGCAGTGGCAAATGCCACCAGACCGGCCAGACATGTTCTTTTTATCATCACTTGAGTCCTAAAATGGAAATTTAAAAAGGCAGGCAAATTACAGGCCAAATCATGCGATAAATCAATAGCGTAGCGGATGAATATTGTACAAACTGGACCCAAAGGCACAATTTTATCCATATTGAGCGTACTTTTGCGCAGTGCGCTGGGCCGGAATGAGGAAAGATTCGGCGTTGATTCAGATATCTGCCGTCCCCCGCTTGTGCTTTGGCTGCACTCACGGACCAGTTACGTATACAATGGTGAAAACTTCACGATAAGCAGAATTATGGAATCTACATTAAAGGCGCTGATGGTGCAGGGCACAACGTCAGATGCAGGTAAGAGTGTTTTGGTGGCTGGCCTATGCCGAGTGCTTAAACGGCGTAACATCAAGGTAGCCCCATTTAAACCGCAGAATATGGCACTCAACAGTGCCGTCACACCCGATGGCGGAGAAATTGGCCGCGCGCAAGCGGTGCAGGCGATCGCGTGTGGTATCGAGCCGACCGTGCATATGAATCCGGTTCTGCTCAAACCCAATTCGGATACCGGCGCCCAGGTGATTTTACAGGGGCGCGCACTGTCGAATATGGAAGCTAACAGTTATCACGATTACAAAAAAATAGCGATGCACACGGTGCTCGACTCCTTTTCCCGCCTGCAGAGTGAGTATGACAGCGTGATGATTGAAGGGGCCGGGAGCCCGGCGGAGATCAACCTGCGTGCTAATGATATTGCCAATATGGGCTTTGCTGAGGCTGCCGATGTGCCGGTGATTATCGTTGCGGATATTGACCGTGGCGGTGTGTTCGCCCATCTGTATGGCACGCTGGCATTGTTGTCAGAATCGGAGCAGCAGCGCGTCAAAGGCTTTGTCATTAACCGCTTTCGGGGCGACATTAGTTTGCTGCAGTCTGGTCTTGACTGGCTGGAGGAGAAAACCGGTAAGCCGGTGATTGGTGTCTTGCCGTATTTGCATGGTTTTGATCTCGAAGCGGAGGATGCCATTGCAGCCAAACAGGTATTGGGCGATAACGTTAAGCTGAATGTTGTGGTGCCAGTGTTCACCCGGATCAGCAATCACACCGATTTCGATGCCTTACGCCAAAACCCGGATATTAATCTGCGCTATGTCGGTAAAGGTGAACGTCTCGACGGCGCAGATCTGATTATTCTGCCCGGCAGCAAATCAACCCGAGCCGATTTAAAACATCTGCGTGAACAAGGTTGGGACAAAGACATCCTGCGCCACTTGCGTTTGGGAGGCAAAGTGATGGGTATTTGTGGTGGCTATCAGATGCTCGGACATTGGGTACATGATCCTGATGGTGTGGAGGGAGAAGGCGGCAGTACAGCAGGATTAGGGCTACTAGATACAGAGACCACTCTGACGCAAGAGAAGCAGCTCACCAATGTCTCTGGTCAGTTGGATTTAGATGGTGAATCGGTGGCAGTAACTGGTTATGAAATTCATGTCGGTCGTACTGTCTCAGTGTCAAACGAAACGAAAATTAATCCGCTGATCACGTTGACTAATGGGACTGAAGATGGTGTTGTTAGTGAATGTAATCAGATACTTGGTACTTATCTGCACGGTATTTTCGATACATTCTCTGCCGCCCGGCTTATCTGTCAATGGGCAGGAGCTCAGGGTATTCAAACACGCGATCATCTCAAGGCCAAAGAGCAGGCGATCGATCGCATTGCCGATGCAATCGAGGCGCATCTGGATCTTGCACTTTTGTGGCCGCAACTTGACGAGAATTAACATGAAAAAAAGGGCTTTATTAATTAGCGCTATGTTGGCGGCAACACCGGCGTGGGCTACAGATGCGGTCAATATTTACGCAGCGTCATCGATGACCAATGCGGTCGAGGATTTAATCAAAGCGTATGAGTCCGATCATGATGTCGATGTGGTGCCGGTCTTTGGCGGCTCATCTTCTCTGGCTCGTCAGATTGAGCATGGTGCTCCTGCGGATGTGTTTTTGTCGGCGAATGAAAAGTGGGTGCATCACTTGGTTGATAACGACATCGTTCAGGCTGACCATGTCAAATTGCTGGCTGGTAACCAACTGGTGCTGATTAAGCCGGTAGACTCCGACCAGGCTGCCTTTGATGTGGCGGACAAACAGCAATGGCAAACTTTGCTGAAAAACGACCGCATGGCGGTAGGTAACACCGACGCTGTGCCGGTGGGTATCTACTCTAAAGAAGCGCTGACCAATCTTGATGTATGGAAAACCGTTGAACCTAAGCTGGCGCAAACTGCCAATGTCCGTTTAGCTCTGGCACTGGTAGAACGCGGAGAAGCGCCTTTGGGGATGGTTTACAAAACCGATGCGATTCTGACTGACAAAGTCGCTATTCTGTCAACGTTTAAACCCACGTTGCACAGCGCTATCCATTACCCGCTGGTGCAGATTTCTGATACTCAGGCCAGCGCCAATTTCGTTCAATTCTTACAATCAGACAAAGCGAAAGCCGTGATGCAGCAATATGGTTTCCGCACTGACATGGGAAATGAAAAATTTGTTGAATAGCGACAGCTTTTTGACCCCATACGAATGGACTGCACTGCTGCTCAGCCTGAAAGTGGCCGGGTATGCAGTGTTATGGTTGCTTCCGGTTGGTCTGATCATCGGCTGGCTGCTGGCTCGTAAAGAGTTTGTTGGTAAGAGTGCGTTAGACAGCCTGGTTCATTTACCTTTGGTGCTGCCTCCGGTGGTGATCGGCTATCTGCTGTTGATCTCAATGGGCAAAAAGGGACTGATTGGGCAGTGGTTTCATGACTGGTTTGGTATCACGTTCAGTTTCAGTTGGCGCGGTGCGGTCCTGGCGTGTGTGGTGATTGCTTTGCCACTCATGGTGCGTTCGATACGCCTTAGCCTGGAAAGTGTTGATCCTAAACTTGAGCAGGCCGCCCGCACATTAGGTGCCTCGCCACTCAAGGTGTTTGTCACTGTGACGTTGCCGCTGACGTTGCCCGGTATTATCACTGGAGTGATGTTGTCGTTTGCCCGCAGCCTGGGTGAATTTGGCGCGACAATTAGCTTTGTGTCCAATATTCCGGGGCAAACCCAGACGATTCCTCTGGCTATGTACAACTTCCTCGAAACGCCGGGAGCAGAACTGCAGGCGGCACGCTTGTGTGTTATCTCGATTGTGATTGCCCTGTTGTCACTGTTTATCTCTGAATTGATTAGCCGGCGAATGAAGAGAAAACTGGGGGTCAGTCAATGAGCCAGTTACAGGTGCAGTTCCAAAAGTCGTTGGGCAGCACAATGCTCGATGTCGACCTGGTTTTACCTGGTCAAGGCATTACTGCTGTGTTTGGCCGTTCTGGTGCCGGGAAAACCTCGTTCATCAATGTGATCAGTGGCTTAATCAGACCGGATGCAGGTTTGATTACGGTTAATGAACGGGTGTTATTCAACAGCGCGGCGAAGGTCAGTCTGCCAGTCGAGCGCCGCCGTATTGGCTATGTGTTCCAGGAAGCCCGGCTGTTTCCGCACTATACGGTGCGCGGTAACCTGAATTATGGCGTGCGGGTTAAAGATGACGGTTATTTCGATTCTGTCGTGGCATTGCTGGCATTGGAGCCTTTACTGGCGCGTTATCCGAACGCCTTGTCCGGAGGGGAAAAACAGCGGGTGGCGATTGGCCGCGCGCTGTTGTCCAAGCCGGATTTGTTGTTGATGGATGAGCCACTGGCCTCGTTAGATTTACCGCGTAAACGGGAAGTGATGCCGTTTCTTGAGCAGTTGTCACAACAGGTGCAGATTCCTATTTTGTATGTTACCCACAGTATGAATGAAATTCTGCGTCTGGCGCAGCACCTGGTCGTGCTGGATGGCGGTAAGGTTGTCGCATCAGGGCCGATTGAAGAAGTCTGGTCATCGTGCAGTATGCGACCCTGGCAGTCGTTTAGCGAGCAGAGTACTTTGTTTTCTGCGACCATTAGCCGGCACCAGTCTCGTTATGGCCTGACTCAGATTGAGCTCGCCAAAGGGGTTGGTTTGTGGGTTCAGCAAGTCAGCGGTGAACCGGGCGCTGCGATTAGGCTGCAGATTCGCGCCAACGATGTATCGGTGACATTAAATGATCCGGGTAAAACTTCGATTCGCAACATTCTCGCCGCTACCATTGCTGACATTGAATACCATCAGCAGGGTGAGGATAAAAAGAGTATCGCTCTCAAGCTTGAACTGGCGCCAGAGTGCTATTTATGGGCGGTGATTACCGAGTGGGCGCTGCAAGATCTCCAGCTTGAGGTTGGGATGTCGGTTTACGCGCAGATCAAAGGTGTCAGTGTGTCCCAGCGCGATATGGTGTTGAGTCAGGTGTGAATCTGTTGCAATACAGTGCTGCGGCCCTCCATTGTGAGGGCCTGTTTTACTGGGGTTTGGTGTAAGAGAGATGGCGAGCACGCATCTCGATAAAGTGAGTTTCGTTACAACGCTTGTCTAAGCCGCGTTTTCGTCGAAAAAACAATCAACGAGCCAGTTTATGGTGCGCACGGGAGAAGTGGCCGGCACTGAATGCGCCGACAATAGACAGTTCGCCTGCCAGGCACAAACCAGCCACAACCTCTGCCAGTGCGCGTGCTTTTCCCTTTCCGGCCAGGCCGAGAATATCCAGACAGGCTTTCTGACTCGGCAGTCCGGTGCCACCACCCACCGTACCCACCATAATATTCGGCAGGGTGACACAAGCGTATAAGCCACCCTGTGCATTCACTTCCATTCTGGTAATGCCGACGGCTGATTCGGCAACACAGGCAGCATCCTGACCACAGGCAATATAGAGCGCAGCTAATGCATTAGCATAGTGCGCATTAACGCCGATTCCGCCGCTGAGTGTCGCGCCTAACGTCGTCATGTGGCCAAACTCCACCATATTCTTTGGCGTGGTGTGCAAATATTTTTTAACCAGCGTGGCTGGCAGATGGACTTCAGCGGTCACTTTTTTACCGCGCACACTGCGCAGAACGTGACTGTTTGCTTTCTTATCGCCGGAGAGATTGCCGTCCAGAAACGCCTGCTGCGGACTGACCGGAGCATGCGCCAGAATGAATTCAAACACCGCGTTGGTAGCAATCGTGACCATATTCTGGCCGGATGCATCGCCGGTGGTGTACTCAAACACCAAATAGACGTGATTGCCTTCAATCGAAACGTTGATGTCATGCAGGCGGCCATGTTGAGTGGTGGACTGTGCAATCGACTTAAATTGGTCGTATTGGGTAGTAATCCAGGCGACAAATTGTCCGGCTTCGGCCAGGTTATAGAAGGAAAAA
Organism: Vibrio sp. H11; assembly: GCF_004804295.1. Classification (NCBI taxonomy): domain Bacteria; kingdom Pseudomonadati; phylum Pseudomonadota; class Gammaproteobacteria; order Vibrionales; family Vibrionaceae; genus Vibrio; species Vibrio sp. H11. The sequence goes on from NZ_SSHN01000017.1 coordinate 41,913, forward strand.
ACCGGTGTTCGGGTTATTCCTTCATTGAGCAGCATAGCGCTCACCCCGCCCGCTGCGGTAATCAGGCGGCATCCACGGTGATAGGAGGCAACCAAAGCGGCTTCTGTGGTGGCAAGAGGAATCGCATAATCACCATTGGCGTGTAAGCCGTTGATCCGCAGTGGTCCGGCTATACCGACCGGCACTTTTACCGTGCCGATAAAGTGTTCAATGTTCTTCTCGTAACGCGCCATATTTTGTGCCGTCTGGGGATCAAGCAGGTGATCTCTGGCGTGACGGATATCTATTTGCTGCCAACGCTTTTGTACTTGCTTGTGGTTCAGCGCTGCGCTAAGAGGTAAAGACGTGGTGGGAGTGAGTTTGGGGTCAAGGGCGGCACTAAACTGTTCGTTCGTCAGCGCAGGGTGAAGATCAAGTGGGGCATCGTGACGAAGCGAGTTTAATTTAGGCATGGCGATTAGAGAGCATCAGTCAAAATTGGACTGCATTGTACCGCTGACAGGAACAAACTCAATGTTTTGTCACAGCCGGTGACAAATTAATACCGGAGGAGAGTCAATGCTTAAATTAAACACTGATATCAAGCAGGCTGCCGATCATATCCTGATCGCGCTGTAAAACATGAGTCCCAATTCGGTTGTATTGTTGAGCCTGATTGAGCCGCACCAATGAATCGACGTTGTCAGGAGCCGGCTGAGGTTTATCCAATTCCACTTTATTGAAGGCAAGAGCATCGTTGTTGGTATTGGCAGGGTTGACAACTTGGTTACGCTGAATGTCACGCGCAGCATCGTCAGCCATCTTTGAAGATTGCTGAATAATCGAATAACCTGGTTGTACGGATGACACTGACATAGGCGTTCCTCTCTGCTGATCGCAGCATATGGTGATAAATTAACCAATGCAAGCATTTTGAGAACATCACGTTGACATCTGTTGCTGCCTGTCAACTGAGCAGGCTTGAAACCGATAGTTTTTTAAACAGAAGTGCGTTTTCTAAATCATCAGTTGGCTTTCTATAGCAGCAGAGGAGTATAAAACCTGACGCTTAGGAAAACAGACTGACGATTGCGTCCATCTCTTCATCAGTTAATATCGTCGCCGGCTCATCGCTCAGTGAGTGACGGATTTCACCTTGTAAAGATTTCAACTGCTGAGGTGTCAGGAGTTTAAGCTGTGATTTAAGTTGTTCAAACTGGATACTGTTCATTGCTGTATTCCGGATAACGGGTCTGTGGTGGCGCAACAATCTTTGGTGTTCTTCTTCCATAATGGTCTTACTCAGGTAAGAACGGCATGAGTAAAATTTAGTATTTGCCAGCGGTTTTTTTGTCCGAAATGTGTTAATAAAACGCAAAAAGAGGCCCAGTTTGGCCTCTTTAATAACGGAATATGTTTAATTATGAATTGGTTGTATATTGCGCGGTGAGGTCAGTTAACCCGCACCGCGAACTTGCTGGCAAGTGAATGAAGTTCGGGCAACATGCGATAAATAAGATGCAACTGTTGCAGTACCATACGTGCCGAGCTGTCATCCTCTTCGCGCCATTCTGACAGACGTTTTTCCAGCCCTTCAGAATTGATCGCACTGATGTCGCATTCCCCCTCTCGGGTAAACAGTTGTTGATACAAGACGTCCAGATGTTTATGAATGGCACGGTGCGAGTCGAGTACCAGTTGATGCACGGTTTCATCATCAATCCGGGTACGATGCGCGCCGAGCGCGGAGATGTAACTCAGTAACGCATGACTCAGGGTCAGAAAGCGATAGCTCTCATCGGTAGCCGCGCGGTACTTACCCGGTTCAGCCAACATGTTACTCACGGCCGCAGCCAGAGAAGCATCCTGATTGTGTGCGTTACGCCGGGCGATACGATAGGTCAGGTTGTCTTTCTTACCAATACGGTACTGACCGATAATCTGGTCCAGATATGTCTTATTGGCCTGGATAGTATCAGCCATCACCTTGTGCAGACGTTTTGAGTGCCAGTCCGGCAAGATAAAGGCCACGGCAGCGACCGCTAATCCGCAGCCGATAAGTGTATCGGCCAGACGGGGCAGGACCACCGCAAAACCTTCACCCAGTTGGTTAAAACAAAACAGCACCAGCAGGGTAATAAAGCCGGTCGCATAACCATAGTTGTTAAGACGAAACGCAAAGAACATGACTCCGGAGAAGACAATAAAGACCAATTGGCTTTCCTGAGACGGGAAAAACGTAAGCAGTGGTACCCCGATCAGCAGACCGGCCAGAGTACCTATAATACGAGAGGTCAGTTTTTTACGCGTGGCGGCGTAGTTGGGCTGGCAGACAAACAAAGTCGTCAGCAGGATCCAGTAGCCCCGTTCCAGGCCCAGTCCCTGTAAAATGCCGTAACCGAGAGTTAACGCTATCGACATCCGCACCGCGTGGCGAAACAGCAGCGAATCTTTATTCATATTGGCTTTAATACGCAGCCACATTGATTTGAGTGTATGTGCTTCGGTATCGTCCAGTTCATCGTCTTCCGGTTTGCTCACGTCCGGGTTGCTTACGTTACTTAACTGGCGTTCAACGGTGGCAAGGTTATTGAACAGATAACCGAGCTGTGCAAGCAGCATTTTCCATTCCGGTTGTTTTTGCTGCTGAAGATAGGTCAGTGAAAGCTGAAGTTCATCCAAGGCCAGTACCGAGTCACTGGCGTGCTCATAGTGAGCACCGATACGAATGGAGTGAGCAATGTCGCGACAGGCTTTGGCCTGAGTCTCGAGAAGATGTTTGAAGCGGAACATGACGTCTGTACGGCCAAAATGGTCTGCCAGCTCCTGATAGCGATAGTGGGTGGAGCTGACCCGTTCATGAATATCCTGGGCAACAAAATAAATTTTCAGAAAGCGGTCGCTGGCACCGTCAACGTGGCCTCGCTTGGAGCGGGTCAGGAAAGTCGCTTTACACTGATTCAAGGCACTGACGGTCGATGCGTTGAGGTTCGCTTCGGTAATGCGGTGCGGTTGTGGCGCCAGGTTCGACACCGGATGAAACAGTTTGGATTTGGCATCAAGGTAGTTGGCTAACTGGACAAATACATTCGCCAGATCCTGCTGCACCGGCTGAGTTGGCCACAGTGCGTGCCAGAGCATAGAAACCAGGTAATACCAGGCAGAACCGCTCAGTAACAGTAAAGGCTGGAACCAGATGTTGGTGCTTTGGTCTGCGCCGAGCATGGCATAAATGGCGATCAGCAGAGAGCCGAACGCAATGCTGGCGTAACGGGCTCCCATTGCACCGAGCATGGTAAAGCCAAACGTTGAAATAAACAGGCCGAGCGCAAACAATGGCGGTGTGTCGAACAGAATTTCAATTGAGAAAGAGGCTACAGCAAAACAGACAAATGTCAGCGAAATGGCTTTCAAGCGTCCGGTAAAGCTATCATCACGTTCTGCCAATGCAGCGGCGATCACGCCAAGGATCAGCGGCGTGACCCAGGTATTGAGGTTGTAATGCCAGGCCGGAATGACAACACCGAGTAAGGTGACCAGAATCAGGACACTGTAGTTGATGGTTTTGTTGGCCCAGTAAAGACGAAGTTGATTGGTTAACTGCACTGTTGATCTACACGCCAGACGGAAAAGTGAGAGTGTAGCAGAACCCGATGCTAAGAATCTGATCAAAAATAAAAAATCATTAGTTTTGCTGATAATGTGAGACAAAGGCTGAGTGAATTTTGCCCGTGAAGCGGTGAATTGTCCGCCAGACAGGCAGGAACAGAAACCTGGCGGTGTTGCGTGTGGCAACTTTGACATTAATTTTTCATAGCGACAGTGGTTTACGTTATTATGGCCGCAACGAAACAGGTGAGTAAATATCCATGCAGCTAAGTGCAAAAAAGTCTGCACAATTTTTTATTTCTAACGAATATCATCAGGTAAAACTGGAGGACGAACTGGTTGTTCTCTCGTCCCATCTGAGTGAAGAGCGGATCCCGTTTAATATCTGGAATGGTCAGATCAAAGTCCATCGCGGTTTGCTGTGGGGCGCTTTACAGTTTTTCGCCTATGAAGAGCAAGGGATCCAGCGTTCATGGATGGTGCAGGGGCTGCCCTGGCCCGATTGCCGTCATTTTGCTCATCAGTTGGTCAATTTGTATCAGCAATGGCACAACCGTCAGTGCCAGATGCTGGGTGAATACTTACCTGACTGGCAGCAGAAACTGACTCAGTTGCAGCGCTTACCTTCATTTCTGCCGCATTCGGCAGTGGATAACTGGGTCACCAGTGTATTTGATGATCTGGCTAAAATAGGGATGACGTTAGAAGAAGCTCATCAGCGCCTGCCTGAACATATTGAAAAACTGGTGCCTTGGTTACTCGACACCACACAGTCGCTGACCGAGCGTAATCACGATTGGATCGAAACCGAACGTCGCAACTGGGAAGTCCTGTTTTCGACGCTGGAATCTTCTGCGCTTAACTTGTCCCAGCAACAGGCGGTGTTGCTCAATGATGATCATAACCTGGTGCTGGCCGGAGCCGGCTCCGGTAAAACCAGTGTTCTCACCGCGCGAGTTGCCTATCTGCTGCAGAGCCATTTGGCTCGTGCAGAACAGATTTTGCTGGTTGCCTTTGGCCGCGATGCCGCTAAGGAAATGGAAGCGCGACTGAGTGATAAAATTGGTTTGGCGGCCGAGCAGGCGCGGGTCAATACCTTCCACCAGTTAGGGCTTTACATTCTTAACCGGGTTGAAACCGAAAGCGTGGTGATATCTCCGATCGTTTTGGACGACAAGCTGAAAAAGGCGTGGTGTATTGACTGGTTAAAACGTCACTGGATGACTCCGACCAACTTTAAACGTTGGCAAAAACACCTCACTAAATGGCCGATTGCTTATTTGGCAGGTGACGATGAACTGGGCAGCCATGTTGAGAATCCTAAATTGATTGCCTGGCTGGAGCGTCAGCTGGATCAACTGGCTCAATTGAGTCTGTCGAAAAAAGAGTTCCAGCAACAGTTGGTCGAACATCCTGATTACACGCGACTTAACAGCGAACTGGCACTGACCTGGCCGTGTTACCAGGCTTGGCAGCAGATGCTGAAAGAGACCAATCATATCGATTTCAACCTCATGATCAGTCGCGCCACTGACTACGTGAAGAAAGGTAAATTCGTCTGTCCGTGGAAATTTATCATGATCGATGAGTACCAGGATATTTCACCACCCCGGCTGGCGTTGATTCAGGCGTTGTGTGAACAGAATGCCGATCAAACCAATCTGTTTGCTGTCGGTGATGACTGGCAATCTATTTACCAGTTTGCCGGTTCGGATGTGGACTTAACGACGGACTTTTCCGCCCGTTTCCCACACTCAACGGTACATTATCTCGATACGACCTATCGTTTTAACGATCAGATAGGTTCGGTAGCGAATCAGTTCGTTCAGCAGAATCCACATCAGTTGCCGAAGACGCTTAACAGCTTTAAGACCCAGAAACAAAAGGCGGTCTATCTGGCACCGAGCAGTAACGTGGAGAAGATCCTGGATCAGCTTAATCGTCAGGCCAATGGTATCAAGAGCGTGCTGTTACTGGGACGCAATCATTACCATAAACCTGAGTTACTGCGTGACTGGCAGAATCGCTACCTGTCACTCAAAATGGAATTCATGACCTGCCATGCCAGTAAGGGTAAAGAAGCGGATTACGTTATTGTCCTGGCGGTCGATGAAGGTCAGTTCCCGGCCAGGGTTAAAGCCATACATCTTGATGGCGCGTTAACGCAATCGGCGCACGATTTTGCCTATGCAGAGGAGCGACGTCTGTTCTATGTTGCGATGACCCGGGCCAAAGAAAAAGTGTGGGTCACGTTTAACGGCAGTGGCTCGACATTTGCGCAGGAGTTAGCAGACGGAAACTATGCAGTTGTTAAGCAAAAATAATCCTGGTATCGATATGAGTAACCAAGGAAGCACTTTGCTAGCAAGGAACCACTTTGTTCGTAAAGAACGATTTTGTGAGTAAGGAAGCATTTTATGAGTAAGGCACTGATTTTAGTCGATGTTCAAAATGATTTTTCCCCCAGTGGAGCATTACCGGTGCCGCAAGGTGATCAAATCGTACCGGTCATCAACCAACTGATCCCTCATTTCGAGCATGTGATTGCAACCAAAGACTGGCACCCGGCCGGACACGCCAGTTTTGCTTCTGTTCAGGGTAAGCAACCTGGAGACGTGATTGATTTAAAAGGGATCAGTCAAATTATGTGGCCCGATCATTGTGTGCAGTTTTCACACGGCGCAGAATTTATTGCCGGCTTAAACAGTGAGGCGATTACACACACGGTTGTGAAGGGGACCAATCCGTCTATCGACAGTTATAGCGGCTTTTTTGATAATCAGCGTTTGCAAAGTACAGGTCTGAGTGACTACCTCTCTGAGCAGGGAATCGATGAAGTGTATGTTGTCGGTCTGGCGACCGATTATTGTGTCAAGTTCACTGCATTAGATGCGGTCTCGCTGGGTCTTCGTACCTGGGTGATCAAAGATGCATGCCGGGGCGTCAATATTGCCCCGCAAGATAGCGACGATGCTTTTCAGGCTATGCAGGATGCCGGCTGTGAAGTGATTTCATCGTCGGTATTCTTGGCGCAGCAGATGTAGCCAGCGAAGACGATGGATGAATCTCTGTTGCTCGCAGCCAGAATACAACAAAGCCGTTGGGCAGCTTTGTTGTATCTGCAGGTGACTGGTGTATCTGCAGGTGACTGTTGTATCTGCAAGGCGACTGTGGTATCAGCGCTCAGGCAGAGCCGGTACAGGACTTAATCGCCACTGATTTGGTAGTGTCTGGCGACATTGGCGGTGATTTTTCCCCATGGTGAGGCTTTGGCCCTGGCTTGATGCTGTTCAAAGGCGTTACGGTCAACAAACTCCTCATACACATCAAAACGATTTGGATTGCCTGGCGTGGGTGTGACATCAAACACCAGACATCCGCTTTCGGCAAGGGTCAGGCACTTATGTTCTGCTAATGCTTGTTTTACTGCGGCTAAATCTTCATTCTCAACCACAATATAGCCGCTTAAAGTCACCTTACCCATTTAAATTCCTTGTGGTTAGGTTCAGATACGTTCAGCCAGGTAAGCCTGATAATCCGGGATCTCAATATCGACATCCTGCGCCATTAACTCTGAATTAAACAGAAACTTAGCGGTCGCACGGTTAGTCGCAACCGGAATGTTCCACACGCTGGCGATGCGCAGTAGAGCTTTGACATCCGGATCATGCGGGACGGCGTTGAGTGGATCCCAGAAGAAAATCAGGACATCAATTTTACCTTCAGAAATCAGAGCACCGATCTGCTGATCACCGCCCATCGGGCCACTGATCATACTGGTAATTTCAAGGCCGGTTTCTTTGCTCAGCATATGGCCGGTTGTACCGGTTGCGTACAAGGCATGATGTTCCAGCTTGTTTTGGTTCTCTTTCACCCAGCGCAGCAGTTCGCCTTTGTAGTTATCGTGAGCAACCAGAGCCACATGCTTGCGCTGTGACATAGTACGCGTGGTCTTTTTCATTGATGACCTTCCTAATGTTTGATACGTCTGTTATTAAACTCAGATGTTAATAACCAAAATGGTTTGCCTATTCAATGGCTTTTATCAAAAAAGGTGCGCTTGAGGTGGTCACAGATAACGAATTCAATATTCCGCGCCCGTTCCGGGCACGAAATGATGGCTATAGCACAATGGCTGACCACGCCAGCAGGGCATGCGCGAGATAGTAACTCACCAGCACCGCCTGACGAGTGAGGAGCGTCGAAGTTAAGAAACGGTTTCTGGCCCACATTAAATCACACAACAGCAGCATGAAAGCACCCATGATAGCGAGGTTGGCCGATGTCGACTGGCTGCTGAGCCAATACTCGGCGCTCGAAGAACCCAAAGTTGCAATCACTACCAGATAGATCAGAACCGGTACCATCAAGCGCTCCAGATTGGGCAGCAGCAGGAGGAACGTCAGGATACCGAGTGCAAAAATGACCACAGGGATCCACCAGGTCACCGAGCCGACCATGCTGATAAATCCTATCACGTAGCAGATGTGGGCGAGTAAATAGCCGGCGGAGGCGAGTCGGCTGTTATCTCCTGTCAGGGAGATAACACTGTCAGCCAAGGCGAAGACCAGCAGACCGCTACTGACCCATAACGCTAATGGGGTACGGGTGGCTGAGCTGAATAAAATGGCCGTTGCCATCAGCAGCAGTGGCAGTGGTTTAGTCAGTGAACACAACCAGCGTGGCCCACGCTCGTCAGAAAACAGTTGAATACAGGATACGATCAGAATACTTGGCCACATAAATATTTCCCGGTTAAGACACGGCGCGAATAAGCACATGAATAATAACAGGAATACAATTATCAGAGTAGAGCTATTGCGTCATGGTCGTGCAAAGGGTGACCGAACACTCAGCGGGAAAAATGGGGAAACACGTTTGCCCCCAAAACAGTGGACTTGGAACCGGATACGGATCGTAAAATTAAAGTGTGCATAATAATATTCACTTTACGGCTATTGAAGTTTGATTTGTGCAATTAAATTGCCTGATTCTATATTTTGTGGCAGATTGGAGGCCGTTTATTTAGGGAGTGAGTGGTAATCTATGACTGAACTGGCAGAGCTGATGCAAAGGTATGTCGAGCAGTACTCGTTGTCTGATCTGGAAGGGGCCATTCAAACCGATATTCCCGGCGTACATTTTTACCGCAGTGAGAAGGGTAACCCACGTCAGCCTTTTGTTTACCAGTCCGGTATTATCATTTTGGGGCAGGGTCACAAAGATATTCATATCGGGAGTAATGCTGTGCATTACGGACCCAATGACTATCTGGTGGTTGGGGTGCCCATGCCGCTCGAGTGCGAGGCGCTCGTTGAACCTGGCAAGCCTTTGCTCGGACTGAGTATCGATATTGATCATTCTATCTTGCTGAAACAGATCGATTTACTCGAACAGGCCGAATTTACGCCGCTACAACAATGTAAAGCCAATCCGTGTGGTATTCAGGCGGTAGCGATGAATACTGAGATGCAGAGCAGTTGCAAGCGAATCATGCAGGCTCTGATTGATGGTCTCGAAGCTCAGGTTTTGGGTACGTCTTTGTTAGAAGAGATGATCTTCAGGGCATTGACCAGTTGTGAAGGGCATGTGCTGTTTGAACTGGCTTACCATGAGGGCCATTACGCCCGGGTTGCGAAAGCATTGAGTAAGGTTCATCGGGATTATGCTCAACCGCTGACGGTGCAGGCTTTGGCTGAAGAGGCCAATATGAGTATTTCAGCCTTTCATCAGGCGTTTCGACGGGTCACAATGGAATCACCGTTGCAGTATCTGAAAAAGGTTCGCCTCAATAAAGCCAAAGAGCTTATCCATATTGAAGGGAAACGGGTGAATGATGCTGCGTATTTGGTGGGCTACACCAGTACTTCGCAGTTTTCCCGTGAGTACAAACGTCATTTCAATGAAACGCCTCGCGGCATAAAAGCCGCCTAAAAGAGGAATAAAATTGGTTCAGATTTACTCTTTTCGTGCACTATCTAAAACGAGATACTAAAACTCCCCCGTACAAGTCACTGGTCAGCGAAAGTCGGTAACTTTCTGTTTGATAGTAAGTTTCTTGATAGTAACTATCGGTTTTCGAGTAACTATTGATTTGAAGGCAAGTTACGACTCGCTTTTAGATTGCGACTTATGTTCAAGCCAGGCGTTACCTAGTACCTTGTAGACAAGTGCCTTGGACACAAAAAGCATCGTTATGCTTCTGATGTATTTACCCGTATTCATGTTGAATACGGGTTTTTTTAATCTGTTCCTTTTTTGGGACGAGATCTAAATAGTCCCTTAAAGCTCACCTTTCTTAAAGAAATAAATGATTGTGTTGACTATATTGTCATTATGGTTCCTGCCGTACGCTGCTCCGATGAATAGAGGAGGGTCAGCATAGCAGTGAAGGTATAAGCATGGTTTGTCCACACTTTCAGGGATGGGTTCCCCGATTAGGAGGGGAGATGGCTAAATATAGATATGCATTACCCCAGCTTCAAGGTGGATTTTTTATGACTGATGGTGGCCTGGAAACGACGCTGATCTATCTGGAACATTTTGATTTACCTGTATTTGCCGCTTTTGTTTTGCTGCAAAATGAACAGGGAGAACGAGCCTTAAGACGCTATTATGCCTCTTACGCCAAGATAGCCCGACGCCATGATGTCGGTTTAATTTTGGAAACGGCGACCTGGCGGGCCAATCCGGAGTACGCTGGACGTCTGGGATACAGTCTGGCACAGCTTGAAACGGAAATACGCAAAGCCGTCAGTTTGTTACTTGATATTCGTCAGGAGTATGAATCGCCGCACACTCCGGTGGTGATCAGTGGTTGTCTCGGTCCCCGTGGGGATGGTTACATCGCACAGCAACGGATGACCGCTCAGGAAGCCGATGATTATCACGATTTTCAAATCCACAGTTTTACCACCGCAGCTGCGGATTTGGTTACCGCGCTGACGCTCACTTATGCCGAGGAAGCGATTGGCATCTCTATGGCGGCCAGGCGGCACGCCATGCCGGTGGTGATTTCGTTTACAGTTGAAACTGATGGCCGTCTGCCGTCAGGTCAACCGTTAGGTGAAGCGATTTGTCAGGTTGAACTCGATACCGATGCTTATCCGTCGTACTACATGATCAATTGCGCTCATCCAAGTCATTTCAGGGCCGCAGTCAGTGGTGGTGAACCTTGGGTTAGGCGCATACATGGCCTTAGGGCCAATGCCTCCGCACTGAGTCACACTGAATTGGAACAGTGTACCAAGCTGGACGATGGTAATCCGCACCAGCTCAGCCTTGACTACACACAGCTGCTCAGTAAGTCAATGCGCCACGTTAACATTGTCGGGGGGTGTTGTGGTACCGACACCCGTCACTTAGAGCGAATTGTCGCAAGCTGTTTACCCGTTTACCGTCAAGGAAAGAATGATAAACCGTTAAATAGTTAAATAGTTAAATAGTTAAATAGTTAAATAGTTAACTGGGGAATCGTGGAAATGGCTTCGCAGTGATTAAGAGGCACTGAGTGTTACGTGTTATACCTATAGGCAGAGTAGGGCAGATGGGGCGGCGGTGAAGAGGAATCACCTTGCGTGACTCCTCTCGACTGATGGCCGGTTACCATTTTAGTAACAGCGGCGATTCGTGGGTTCAGAACTGGTAGCTTTCCGGAACGACCACTATGCCTTTTTCGGAAATACGGAAACGTTTCGCATCTTCAATCGGATTCAGTCCGATCTGGGTATGCGGCGGAATTTTTACGTGTTTGTCGATAATACAATTGACCAACTGGCAACCGTCACCGACTTCAACATCGTCAAACAGAATACAATCAACAATGGTTGCACTATCGTTGATACGTACGCCGGATGAAATGACCGAGTGTTGCACGGAACCACCAGAGTTGACTACGCCGTTGGCGATGATGGAGTTGATGAAAATGCCCTCATTACCTGTGGCGGAGGAGACGGTCCGGGCTGGTGGCAACTGCGGTTCATAAGTACGAATCGCCCAGTTTTTCTGGTACAGATTCATTGGCGGAACAGGTTCCAGCAGATCCATATTGGCTTCATAGAACGAATCTATGGTACCCACATCGCGCCAGTAGTTATCTTTGGCAACCCGACCTTTTTCGTCACCAAACTGATAAGCGTAGACGTTATTGTCAGGGATCAGTTTCGGGATGATGTCTTTACCAAAATCATGACTGGAAGCATCATTTTCCGCATCTTCTTTCAGCACTTGTTGTAACACAGCCATATCGAAGATATAGATCCCCATGGATGCCAGACTCCGGTCAGGCCGGTTTGGCATAGATGGCGGATCGCTCGGTTTTTCAATGAATGACGTGATACGGTGTTCGTCATCAATCGCCATTACACCAAACGCTTTTGCTTCTTCGCGTGCAACATCCATACAGGCAATAGTCAGTGCCGCGCCTTTTTCACGGTGCTCATCCAGCATCGCGGCATAGTCCATGCGATAGATATGATCGCCGGACAGAACAACGACGTGTTTGGCATCGCTGCGCGACAGTAACCACATGTTGTGGAACAGGGCGTCGGCCGTCCCTTCGTACCATTTACCACCTTTACGCATTTGTGGGGGGACCACAGTGATGAATTCGCCCAATTCAGGATTGAATATGGACCAGCCATCGCGTAAATGCTTTTGTAACGAGTGCGATTTGTATTGCGTCAACACCAAGATGCGACGTAACCCGGAATGCAGACAGTTGGTAAGTGTAAAATCGATAATACGGTATTTACCGCCAAATGGTACGGCAGGTTTAGCGCGGTCATCGGTTAGCGGGGATAGTCGCGAGCCGACACCACCGGCAAGCACGACTGCTAAGGTATCTTGCATCTTATTTCTCCCTAAATATGTGCAATTCATAACCATCTTAGAGAGTAGTACAAGTTTCACGCCAATATTGAAAACACTGTCGAATATGGGCTTTGGGTTACATAAGTTCTCACTAATGCACTAGTTTGATGCAATATTGTGATTTTATATGCCTCAACTTGGTGCTCAGGCAAAATGCACCATTTCTGTGCTGGTGAGCACCGAGACCAAATTGCGTCCCGATGCTTTTGATTCATAAAGGGCCAGATCGGCTCTCTGATAGACATCGCCGGTAGATTCCGTCACATCTGTAATCCCGCTGCTGATAGAAAGCTCGCCTTTGTACTGGTCAAAAATCGCGACCCGCAGGCGGTTCAACACTTTATCGGCCTCTTCGAGCGAAGTGTGGGGCATTATGATGGCAAACTCTTCACCACCAATGCGTGAGATAAAATCCGATTCGCGCAGTTCGGTGCGCAGGCAAACGGCAACATTACGGAGAATCTCATCACCGCGAGCGTGGCCAAACCTATCGTTAATCCGTTTGAAGTGATCAATATCAACGATAGCCAGGCAAGAATGCTCCTGCTCGGGATAACGTTTGACCCGCATACATTCGGATGAGAACTCCTGATCAAATTTACGTCGGTTCCAGATCCCCGTCAGGCCGTCTTTTTCACTTTGATCGCGCAGCAGGTTTTCCAGTTCTTTACGTTGGCTGATATCAACGAAGGAAGCGACATAAAACTGGATGATACCGTCATCATCGAGAATAGTCTGGATACGCAGGATTTCAGTGATTTCATGGCCGTCACGATGCCGGTTAACGACTTCACCTTCCCAGGAGCCATCTTCCTGCAAAGACTTCCACATATTGAGATAGAATTCTTGGTTATGTTTACCCGAGGCAAAGATAGACGGTTGTTTACCCTTAACTTCATCAAATGAATAGCCGCTTTGGTTGGTGAATTCACTGTTCACTTTGATGATGCGGTTGTTCTTGTCGGTAATCAAGACCGCAGACATACCATTCATCGCGGCGCGGGCGAGCTTACTTTCGATACTGTTTTTGTGATGATTACGATTCCAGCAGATGCATCCTAATGCGATTAAGGTGATCACAAAGAACATGGCATACATTTGCCACAACAAGCGGTTTTTGCTGCTGCGGATAAGTGGCTGTAATGCCTGAACGTCAAAGCTTTCCAGCAGAATCAACGGCTGAACGTTTGCTAACGTCTGGCTCTGTGAAATCGTAACAAAACTGAACCACTGATCCTTAGTAAACAGTGTTCCCTGCTGCGAACTTTCAATGTGTTGCCATAACTCTGGCATTGTAAGGGCCAGGTTGGTTGCCGGGAAGACTTCAATGTTCTGATGGTTGTCTAACGTCATCAAAACATCGCCACGACTATTGAGTAGGCTGGGCAAACCGGCTGATGGATCATCGGTTCCGAGCATTTGCTGATAGATGTATTCCAGGCTGACTTCAGCGACCAGGTAACCAGCCCGTTCACCGTTAGAGTCTATCGGTGTCACGAAATGCAAAACGGGTTGTTTTGAAGTTGCGGTCAGAGCGTGAAACTGATTGCCGCCGACCACCACGATTTGCCCTGATTTAAGGTGTTGTGCCGTCAGGAACTCATCGTACTTGCTACGGTTGATTAACCCCGTATCGGTTATGGCTACCGCCATCCCCCGGATATAATCAACACGTATGGTTTCTTGTCCTGTGCGGTCAATAAAACTCAGGCTGGAATAGCCTCCCAGAGTACGGGCCACCAATAACCAAAAGTCCTGCACGGCCTCGATATTGAATTCATTCGGATTACTGACCGCCCGGTGAAAAAGGCTGTTGTTGGTCAGAGTGGTAAAGGTTTTGTAAGCTTCGTTGAGTGAAGACACCAGTTCACGCTTGCTAAAGTCGAGCTTCACTCTCTGTTTTTGTTCCTCCAATGCCAAAGCCTGCCCTTCAAGCTTGGTAAATTCCTGAGCGAAATAAAGTGCCGGCACAAATCCGATGATGAACAAGACGAGTACGAATTGACCGATGTATTTGGTGAACGTTGACGGCATAGCAACTTAACTAAAAAATGACTGCGACAGTATAGCGTTTCATAATGAGATGTCGCTTCCAAAATTTCCGGTTCGTGCGTTAGTTCAAACTAAAGTATGTCGCATTCTTTAGCTGGTGTTTGACCGTAGCTCTAACGAAGCAGGGAGTTGCAGGAAATATGGGGAAACACCATTCAATACGTGTACGCTCGAAGGGATAAACAATAAGATAAAGTTAATCAATCGAATGGAGATTCGGGATTTACAATGTAAACCCTAGTTTTCCTAAGGGCTGGAGGTGATCTCGGTCAGAGCAGATAAGGCGGAAATCTCATAGTCGTAGTAATTTTGCATCGTTTGCAAAGAACGACGCAGAACATCGAGTGAGCCTTTCAGCTCCTGGTTTGATTTCAAATAGAGCTCAGCTGAAAAGTAATTGCTCATCAGCCCTTCATTTTTACATTTTTCTCCCAGCTGAAACCACTGCTCGGTTTGCATGACGATATATTTTGGCGTCTCATCGAGTAAAAACAGCAGGTTGATCACATCTCTGCTCGCCTTCTGCGCGCTTTCTAGCTGCATGGCGATTTTAGTGCGAATGTCATGTCGATTGCTGTCCCAGAGAAATTGCAGTTCACTTTGGGTAAATTCCTGATGCAGAAAAACCGCGTGTTGGAAGTTAGGTAGCCACAGGTTGTATTGGGAGGCGAGTAAATTGTAACGCTGGTCTAAAGTTTGTTGAGAACTGAGTGCTTTATTCCATTCTTGTTCGTTACACTGCACCGCATGACTTTGCTGCGGTAAAGTCATGTAAATAACGGCCGTTATAATCAATAAGCATGCTCGCTTTCCGGTCATGGTGATAGGTCATTAGTGAGTGTTAATTTAGTATAGATTAGGATAAATGAGCGCTGTGCCACATTTATCCTGATTGAGACACGGAGCCTCTGCATCAATGAAAAAAATACTGATGATTGTGATGTTGCTGTTGGGACTGGGTGGTGCCGGCGCGGGTTATTACCTGTTCTATTATCAACCGATGCATGAGCAGGCAGAGGCGGCCAAAGCCGGACAGAAAGATACGCCAGCCCCCCAGGAGACGGAATCACAACCTGGTCAGCCTGATGTGCCTAAGCCGGAGGTGATGGATTACTTCGTGGAATTGCCGAAATTAGGGGTACGTGAAGCACCGAATGAAGACGCGTTTGTTGAACGCTGGATGTATCGGGGCGATAAAGTACATCTGTATGAAAAGAAAGATGGCTGGGGACGGGTGAGTCAGTACTTCGTTTACCAGGAAGGCGGCCCTGAGATTGCTGAATGGCTCCCTTTGTCGGGTCTCAGTGAGCAGGCGCCGGTCATCACCGCAGACGAACGTAACAAAACCCTGGCTGCTTATATCGCCAAATCAGATGACTTGCTTGAGTTTGAAAGTATCTTTTTACAAAAGACCGATCAATTGCTCAAAGAGGGCACTTGCGACCCGGATGATTTTGCCGAACTGGGTGGCTGGGTGCGCTCGGTGAAGTTTCAGAATCGCGATGTGTATTTCATATACTGCGGTGGCTTAAGTCAGGCTGATAAGATCTATCTCAATGTCCAGACTGGAGAGATCTTCTATAACGCCCAGTAGCATTAATAGTACCCAGCAGAAGTTCGGGTATCCATAGCATTTATAGCGTTCAATCGAGTAGCTCCGAGCTGCCGCTCAGTCGTCGATATGACCTTGTGACCAGCCAATGGTCGATACAAAAAGAGAGTGGCTCTGGAGCGCACCGGGTTCTAAAACGATTTGAACCGGTAAACATCTCTGCAGGGGTTGCAACAGCCTCCCAATGGCAAGCAGGTGACAAGCATACGATCACCAGACGGCTTGAATCGACAGTGATAGATTAAGTGACATTGTCACGTCACTCCGCACTAAAATTTATCTCCTTACACCGTACCTCATGAAATTCTCCCGGTTTGATGTTGTTTGCCCGGGCTTAGCGTGGGGGCAGGTACAAATGTCTTAATCATGGGCCGTTTGTGCGTTGAGCATAACCAGGTTTAGGGGCTGTACAGGGCATTGCACAAATTTACTGCAGATTAACAACCAAAACATGCACTAAAACAATGCACGAATATCATGTTTACTGATGTGGTAATTATCTGTGTTTGTTTGAATTGAGCTTAGGTTTTGGTTTGAGTGCCTTTTTTCTGTGCTTGTCATTCATAAATTTTTCTGATAATTGCCTTGCTTCGAGTAGAGAACTTCCATTTTATCATTAGTTTATACTAATTTAGTTATTATTATACATTGAGATAGGGTGAGATCTTACCAATACATTGGTGGGGTATTTAAATATTATCAATATCAAACATGTTATATTAATATTTAAAACATAAATGAATTTATTATTTAATGATAAAATAAATTTTTAATATGCAATGGTTAATTAATTTATAATGTTTAAATTAATTTAACTCATGAATCACCAATAAAGTGCAAAAATATTTTCCTTTTCACCATGAAAGTGCAATCGCCTTGTCATAAATTGGTGCGCAACAAATCTATAAATTAATGTTCCCGGTAACTTATTGATATTTATCAAGATTAATGAAACGTGAATTGAATCAAAGAAAGTCTTGTTAATCAATATCTTATGCCATTTTCGTGAAAGATGAAATCTAAGTAAATTGTTTAAAATCAGCAATTTATATTTCATATAACAAATAATTAACATTTCACCCTCAGTGAGATGTTAGTCAAAAATATGACAAAAGGCACCGATTTAATTTTAATTGTCACAAAGTAGGTTTAATTTAAATAAGGAGCGCACGAAAAATTCTTTGCAAAGGAATAAAAGATTAAATTATCGATAATGGTTTAGCTCTGGCTTAAATTATGGATGAAAAAAGCATAAAACCTGCTAACTCTTTTGAATGGAGTCATAAATGAAAAAAGTCGCGTTGATTACTGGGTCTAAAGGTGGAATTGGTTCCGCTATCTCTTCTGCACTGGTTGCTGATGGCTATCGAGTCATCGCTACCTACTACACCGGCGCATATGATTGCGCATTGGATTGGTTCAAGGAAAAGCAATTTACCGAAGAGCAGGTTCGTCTGTTTGAGCTAGACGTTACTAATACGGAAGAGTGCGCCGAGCGCTTGGAAAAATTGCTCGAGGAGGAAGGTACCGTTGATGTCATTGTTAATAACGCAGGCATCACCCGCGACGGTATGTTCAAGAAAATGACAGCTGCGGCATGGAAGGATGTCATCGAAACGAATTTGAATAGTGTGTTTAACGTGACTCAACCGCTGTTTGCTGCGATGTGCGAAAAAGGCGGTGGCCGCGTCATTAACATCTCGTCAGTGAATGGCTTGAAAGGCCAGCTCGGGCAAACCAACTATTCTGCTGCGAAAGCGGGCATGATCGGCTTCTCAAAAGCACTGGCTGCTGAAGGAGCTCGTAGTGGTGTCACTGTCAATGTGGTAGCTCCGGGATATACCGCGACTCCAATGGTTGAGCAGATGCGTGCTGAAGTTCTCGAATCCATTGTTCAACAAGTTCCGATGCAACGTCTTGCGAAGCCGGAAGAGATTGCAGCAGCAGTGAGCTTTTTAGCCAGTGATGCCGGTGCATACATCACGGGCGAGACTCTGTCGGTCAACGGCGGCTTATACATGCAGTAAGGGAGTATGCAGGATGGAAAAAGTATTTATTGTTGCGGCTAAACGTAGCCCGATTGGCGCTTTTGGCGGCTCATTGAAAGACGTTCCGGCCGGTAAACTGGCGGCAGAAGTAGTGAAAGGTGCTTTGCTGGCAGGCAACGTGGACCCGGCTCAGGTAGACGAAGTGATTATGGGTAACGTAATCAGTGCCGGTCAGGGCATGGGGGTCGGTCGTCAGGCGGCATTATATGCGGGTATTCCCGAATCAGTACCTGCGTATGGCGTTAACATGGTGTGTGGTAGTGGTATGAAAGCGGTGATGGATGCCGTGGCCCACATTCGTGCCGGAGATGCCTCAGTGGTTGTGGCAGCCGGCGTAGAAGTGATGTCGCAAATTCCTTTCGCCTCTCCGAGTTCGCTGCGTGACGGCAATAAAATGGGCAACTTTGAAATGAAAGATCTGCTCATCGCCGACGGCCTGACCGATGTATTTAATCAATACCACATGGGTGTAACGGCCGAGAATATTGCGGCTCAGTTTGAGTTATCCCGTGAAGAGCAGGACAGTTTTGCCCTGAGTAGTCAGCAGAAAGCGGTTGCTGCGATTGAAGCCGGTAAATTCACAGACGAAATTGTACCGATTGAAGTGAAGCAGCGCCGCGAAACGGTGACCTTCTCTGTTGATGAATATCCCAAATCGGGAACGACTCTGGAGCGTCTGCAATCACTCCGTCCGGCCTTTAACAAGGAAGGGACGGTTACAGCGGGCAACGCTTCCGGTATTAACGATGGTGCCAGTGCCATCATCGTCGCTTCTCAGTCCGCCGTTGAAGCTTATGGTTTAACGCCTTTGGCGGAAATCATCGGATATGCACAAACCGGTATTGACCCGAGAGTCATGGGCCTGGGGCCGGTGAACGCGGTCACGCAGGCACTGGAAAAAGCGGAACTTGACATTGATCAGGTTGAATTGTTTGAGCTCAACGAAGCGTTCGCTGCACAAGCATTGGGCGTTGTGCACGGATTATGTGCTGAACATAACGTCACGCCAGAGTCGATTCTTGATAAGGCTAACGTGAATGGCGGCGCTATCGCTCTGGGGCATCCTCTGGGCGCCTCTGGTAACCGCATTATGGTTACATTGATTCATGAACTTAAGCGCCGTGGTCAGGATTACGGCGTGGCCTCACTGTGTGTCGGTGGTGGCATGGGAACTGCAGTGGTTATTAAAGCAGCTAAGTAACTCCTCAGATAACGATTTATCTTGGAGAACTCGGCGGTTTGAAAGGCAGTGCAAAAGTTTTAGAGCAAATTGAGAATTTATTTCATTCACTAGGAGATACAATATGTATACGGATTTTTTCAAAACTTTCACGGATCAAACTGAAAAAACATTAGAACCTTATGTGAAGTTCAACAAACTGGTTGCTAAAAACGTTGAAGTTCTGACTGAACTGCAACTGAACTCAATTCGCACTTACAGCGAGCTGGGTCTGGCGCAAATGAAAGCAGCCAGCGATGTTAAAGACGTGGCATCTATGACAGCGTTCAGCTCTCAACAATTGGGTGTGCTGACTAAACTGTCTCAACAAATGATGGACGACAGCACCAAGCTGCAGTCAGTTGCCAAAGAATTTAAAGAAGACATCGACAAACTTGCTTCAGAAAATCTTAAGTCAGTGACTCCTGCGTAACACTGTGCTTTGCGCCGCCTACGGGCGGCGTTTTTTCTGTTTTAAGGAGTAAGTTTATGTTTCAACATGCCTTTACAGACTACCTTGTGAAACTGCAGGAGGCCAACCATCGCTGGTGGCGGGATTTCGAAGTCAACAAGGAGGTCATGAATACCCCTCTTAATAAAGCGTTGCAGGAAGTCAACTGGGATGACACGGCGCAGCTGTTTGAGAAAGCAGCGCATCAACCTGCGGCGGTTTTGCAATTGCAAACTGAGTGGTGGGAGCAGCAGCTGAAAATCTGGCAGAACGTTGTTTTGGAAGGTAACCAAAAACAGGTGGTAGAAAGCGAGCAGGGCGATAAGCGCTTCGCGGACGAAACCTGGAAAACGGACCCATTTTTCAGCTTTATTAAGCAATCTTACCTGCTTTACAGTAAAAATTATCTGGACACGATCAACTCGGTGGACGGGCTGGATGAGAAGACCAAGGAACGCATCCTGTTTTTTGCTCGCCAGTCAATTAATGCCTTGTCTCCGAGTAATTTCATTGCGACTAACCCAGAGCTGCTGAAGCTGACCATCGAACAGAATGGCGAGAACCTGCTGAAGGGAATGGAGCTGCTGAAGGAAGACGTTGAGTCCAGTGCCGATATTCTTAAAATTCGCATGACCAACAACAATGCGTTCCGAGTCGGTCAAGACATCGCCAATACGCCGGGTGACGTGGTTTTTAAAAATGATCTGTTCGAGCTGATTCAATACAAACCGATGACAGAAACGGTCAACTCGACGCCGTTGCTGATCGTACCGCCTTTCATCAACAAGTATTACATTCTTGACCTGCGTGAGAAGAACTCACTGGTGCGTTGGCTGGTTGAACAGGGACATACTGTGTTTATGATGTCCTGGCGTAACCCGGGTCAGGCTCAGGCCGATGTGAACTTCGAAAACTATGTGTTGGATGGGGTAGTGAAAGCCGTGACTGCGGTTGAATCTATCACTGGCCAGGAACAAATTAATGCAGTGGGGTACTGTATTGGTGGTACGGTTCTGGCGACAACTATTGCGTACTATGCAGCGAAGCGCATGAAAAAGCGTATCAAATCAGCGAGCTTTTTCACGACCTTGCTTGATTTCTCGCAACCTGGCGAAGTGGGCGCATACATCAATGACACCATCATCAGTGCCATTGAAATGCAAAACAACGCCAAAGGTTATATGGACGGTCGTTCACTCAGTGTGACCTTCAGCCTGTTGCGTGAGAACAGCCTGTACTGGAACTACTATGTCGACAATTACCTGAAAGGCAGCAGTCCGGTCGATTTCGACTTACTGTACTGGAACAGCGACAGCACCAACGTTGCAGCTTCAACGCACAACTTTATGCTGCGTGAACTGTATCTGGAGAACAAACTGGTACAGGACAAAGGCGTGAAAGTTGGTGGCGTGTGGATTGATTTAGATAAAATCAAGATCCCGAGCTACTTTATCTCGGCAAAAGAGGACCACATTGCTCTTTGGCAGGGAACTTATCGCGGCGCGTTAAAAACGGGTGGCAATAAGGTGTTTGTGCTGGGTGAGTCAGGTCATATTGCCGGTATTGTTAATCATCCGGACAAAAACAAATATGGCTTCTGGACTAACGATACACTGGAAGAAACCGCTGAAGAGTGGCTGGAAAGTGCACAGCGTACCGAAGGCTCATGGTGGAAACACTGGGATGAGTGGCTGCAAACGTTCAGCAACAAAGAGAAAGTCGCGCCGTATGCAATGGGTAACGATGAGTATCCGGTCATCGACGTGGCGCCTGGACAGTACGTTAAACAGGTACTGCCGGTTGTTGATGCTGAATAAATTTTCTTATCTGTTAAGCGCCATGACTCACCATCATGGCGCTTTTTTCAACTGGCGGATGAGCCTGGCTGAGACGGCAATCGCTGACTTTTCCTGCATGATTGCCCGAATGCAAAAAACCGGCGCAATACGCCGATTTTGTATTTCCGAGGAAGCGTAAAGTCACCCGTTTTTGCTCCCCGGTTTTTTTGATTACGTGCTTCTCCTGTGCAAAGTCAGGAGTGCGTGTCGTTACGCGTCTTTGTCTTTGGTTAGCGACAGTAACCACACACATACCACTGCGACGGCCGCAAAGCCACCCAGAATAATGACCGGCATGGCGCTATAGCCCAGGACATGCCAGATAACAGATTCTAATGTACTCATGGGTTGTACTCCTTACTGCCAACCTTCAACGCCATGCATATCCGGCAGGTTATGCGCTATGCCTTTGTGGCAATCGACACAGGTTTTTTCTCCTGAAGCCAGTGCGGTCGAGTGCTGCAGAGCACTGCGCTCGCTTTGCTCGGAAAAATCCATATATTCAAACTGATGGCAGTTTCGGCATTCCAGCGAATCGTTCTTTTTCAGCCGCGCCCATTCCCGTTCCGCCAGGTGAGCCCGCCGGGCCTGGAATTTTTCCGGTGTATCTATGGTGCCGACAAAGTGGGCAAACAGTTCTTTTGATGCCTGGACTTTACGTACTATCTTATCCGTCCATTCATGTGGTACGTGACAGTCCGAACAGATAGCACGCACGCCGGAACGGTTAGAATAGTGTATGGTTTCCTGGATTTCAGCCACGATAGGGGCATGGCATCCGGAGCAGAAAGCTTCTGAGTTCGTCGCTTCCATACCGGTATTGAATGCCCCCCAGAACAGAAGACCACCGGCAAAGCCCATAAACAGCACCACGCCAACCGCGGCTTTGCTCGGGCTTTTTAACCGTTGCCAAAACGCTTTGAGTAATTTCATACATTGCCTCTCAAATTAATACCAGGTTTGGTTAGCGGAGTGAGTCGACGCTTTCAAACTTGTTTTCTACCAAAGGTTTTGCATCAGCCTGAGGTACATGGCATTGCAGGCAGAAGTAACGTCGTGGCGATACATCTGCCAGGACAGCATCTTCACGGTTAACAAAGTGAGTTACACTGATTTTGGTTGCGCCCATTTCCTTGGCGTTTTTCCAGCTATGGCACGCCAGGCATTTGTTGGCGTTCAGCGAGACTTCATAGTTACGAATGTTATGTGGGATCAGCGGCGGCTGATAAACATAATCACTCTCCAGAGTATGTTCACGCGGGTACTTTTTCATATTATCTGCGGCACGAGTATCTTCCAGGAGAGTACTGCCACGCAATGATTCCAGTCCGCCAACACCACCCGGATTATCCAGTTCTGCCTGTGCTATACCTGCAATCAGCGTACAGAGTGTCATGAGTACCATGAGTAGTTTCTTCATCTTACATTCTCCGCCCAATGGCTTGAGTCTTTGAGCGGGCTGCGAGAGTGCAGCCCGGCATATTCTGTTGATGGCTTATGCCTGTCTTACTGGGTTGAGGCCACTTTGGTGATCTTAACCGGACATTTTTTAAAGTCTGTCTGTTTGGACAGCGGGTCCGTTGCATCCAGGATCAGTTTGTTGATCAGAATACGTGCATCGAAGAAAGGGACAAATACCAAACCCTGCGGCGGTTTATTGCGGCCACGAGTTTCAACTCTGGCACGTACTTCACCGCGTTTATTGCTGATCACAACTTCGTCACCACGGCGCAGACCACGTGCTTTGGCATCTTCATGGTGCATAAAACAGACAGCATCCGGAAATGCTTTGTACAGCTCGGGTACCCGGCGGGTCATGGTACCGGTGTGCCAGTGCTCCAGCACTCGGCCTGTACACAGCCATAAGTCAAATTCGGCATCCGGTACTTCAGGTGGTGCTTCGTACGGTGCTGAAATGATCAGCGCTTTACCATCCGGTTTACCGTAGAAATCCCAGCCGCTGCCTGGTTTGGCATAAGGGTCAGAGCCTTCTTTGAAGCGCCATAATGTTTCTTTTCCGTCAACAACCGGCCAACGCAGACCACGTACCTGATGATAGACATCGTAGGGTGCTAAATCATGGCCGTGGCCGCGACCAAAAGTGGCATACTCTTCAAACAGGCCTTTCTGGACATAAAAGCCGAAATGGTGTGCGTCGTCATTGAGTTCGCGGGCTTCTTCGATAGCGAATTTGTCGACCTGACCATTGCGGAATAACATGTCATACATGGTTTTACCACGGTATTCTGGGGCTTGAGCCAGCAACTCTTGCGGCCAGATCTCTTCCATCTTGAAGCGTTTGGAAAATTCCATTACCTGCCACAGATCTGATTTGGCTTCACCGACGGTAGAGACCTGTTGGTACCAAGCCTGAGTACGGCGTTCTGCGTTGCCGTATGCCCCTTCTTTTTCTACCCACATCGCTGTTGGCAAAATCAGATCGGCGGCCTGAGCAGTTACTGTCGGATAAGGGTCTGAAACCACGATAAAGTTATCCGGATTACGGTAGCCAGGCAGGCGTTCACTATTGATATTCGGGCCTGCTTGCATGTTGTTATTGCACTGTACCCAGTAACAGTTAAGTACCCCGTCATTGAGCATGCGATCCTGCAAAACGGCATGAAAACCAGGTTTTGGCGGTATGGTTCCTTCCGGCAGCTTCCAGATTTTTTCCGCGATGGCACGGTGTTGCGGATTGGCAACCACCATGTCCGCTGGCAGGCGATGGGAAAACGTGCCTACTTCACGAGCGGTACCACAGGCTGAAGGTTGTCCGGTCAGTGAAAACGGGCTGTTGCCCGGAGTTGAAATTTTACCGGTCAGTAAGTGCAGGTTGTAGACCAGACTTTGCATCCAAACCCCCCGGGTATGCTGGTTCATACCCATGGTCCAGAGAGACATCACTTTGGTGTCAGGGTCAGCATATTGTTTCGCCAGCATGATCAGTTTTTCGACGCTGACGCCAGACATCTCAGAGGCTTTCTCAGCGCTGTATTCGGCCACAGACTGTTTGTATTGTTCGAAACTGATATCACTCATCGCGCCTGAGTTAGCGTTCTTCGCCTTTTGTTGCAGCGGGTGATTATCACGCAAGCCATAGCCGATGTCCGTGGTGGCTTGTTTGAAGTGAGTGTGTTTGTTGACGAAATCCCAGTTCACCGCATCATTTTGAATGATGTAGTTGGCAATGAAGTTGGCAATGGCGAGATCAGACTGCGGATGGAATATATAGCCGTGATCGGCCAGTTCAAACGAACGATGGTAATAAGTCGATAGTACGTTCACTTTCACATGCGGATGACTGAGGCGACGATCAGTAATGCGGGTCCAGAGAACCGGGTGCATCTCAGCCATGTTAGAACCCCACAGCACAAACACGTCTGCATTTTCAAAGTCATCGTAGCAGCCCATTGGTTCATCGATGCCGAAAGTACGCATAAAGCCGCCTACAGCCGAAGCCATACAGTGGCGGGCGTTGGGGTCGATGTTATTTGAGCGGAAACCGGCTTTCATCATTTTGGCCGCAGCGTAGCCTTCCATAACGGTCCATTGGCCGGAGCCAAACATGCCGACGCTGGTTGGTCCTTTCGCTTTCAGCGAGGCTTTCCATTTTTCAGCCATAACGTCAAATGCCTGATCCCAGGACACTGGCATAAAGTCACCGTCTTTACTGTATTCGCCGTCTTTCATGCGCAGTAACGGTTGTGTCAGGCGATCTTTGCCATACATGATTTTCGACAGGAAGTAGCCTTTGATACAGTTAAGCCCTTTATTAACCGGTGCTTCCGGATCTCCCTGAGTCGCCACGATACGGCCATTCTGAGTCCCGACCAGGACCGAGCAACCGGTTCCGCAAAAACGACAAGGCGCTTTGTCCCAGGTGATCTTAGTTTGGTCTGAACTGGCGATCAGATTGGTGGCAGTCGCTGGCAGTGTAATACCTGCCACTGCAGCAGCAGAAGCAGCTGCGTTTGCTTTTACAAACGCGCGTCTTGTCATTTTCATACGTCACCCTCAAATTGGGATTGTGGTTGTTCTGATTCGGTCGTGAATGAACTCTGATCCAGTGCGTCCAGATCCGTTTCGATCTGGTGGTAGACCAGTACTGCGCTGAGCACATTCGGTAAATTATTGATGGCATCAATGGTATCGGTCACGAAACCCTGATTTTCGGTCTCGAGAACCACCACGATTTTACCTTCCGGGCTGTCCCCGTAGATTTCGGCGTTATCGAACTGCTCGATCGCAGTCTTGACGCTCGCGAGATGTTGCGGGTGGGTATGTACCACCAAACTTGAAATATGCACTTCATTCAGCGACATAATGATCTCTTATCGTTATTCAATACGGGTAACTTTGATAGCGTCGGTCGGGCAAACTGACACACAAGCACCGCAGCCATTACATTCATCAGTGTTGATTACAGGCTGAGCCACTTTTCCTGCTGCCAGATGAAAATGAATCGCCATCACATCGCAACTGTCACCGCAACTGCGGCATT
Source organism: Vibrio sp. H11 (assembly GCF_004804295.1). NCBI lineage: Bacteria > Pseudomonadati > Pseudomonadota > Gammaproteobacteria > Vibrionales > Vibrionaceae > Vibrio > Vibrio sp. H11. Next base: position 68,093 of record NZ_SSHN01000017.1, read on the forward strand.
CGACGTTCTGGGTTGCCAGGCAGCGTTGGCTTATGGATGCTGTGGCCTGCCAGGGCGATTCAGACTGGGGCAGAAAAATGGGTGCAGGGCAGACTTCTGCACATTGGTAGCAAAAGGTGCACTCATCCAGAGCAAAATCGACGCTCGGAAATCCGCCGTCACCATGAACGATGATGTTCATTTCACATGCTGTAAGACACTGACCGCAGCGAGTACAAAGATCGGTCAAGACTTCTGCACTGATAATCCATGGCAGGCGAATTGCATCACTATCAACTAATTGACGAGTAAAGAGTCTTCGTTTAGAGAAGTCCACCACGCGCATTACCCAATGTTTTAAAGGTTATCAATTGAGTATGGCTCACAATTTCAGTTGATAAACTTCAATTATCCATACGCAAATTGTAGTTTTTGGCATAGTGGTATAAATACCCCTAAGGGGGTAAAGCGGAGTAGGCTTGTTTTAGATCAATAAATTCAGGCGCGTATCATCACATATTTGCAGCGCATTCCATTTTGCGCAGGAATAGCCGTGCAACGGCAGAGTAAAAAACAGCACGTCAGGGAGATATTTTTGGCGATACAAGTTGAGAAATCGGTCACTAGTACGATTGCGAAATCGATGTTGCTGATCGTACTGCTTTCAGTTCTGATCACCGGGTTTGCAATTATTACCCTGGCTTCATCGCTTAATGACGCGGAAGCGGTAAATGTTTCAGGCTCAATGCGGATGCAGAGTTATCGCCTTGCTTACGATATTCAGAGCGAGTCAGCCAGTTACATGCAACATATCGCTGCGTTCGAGCAGTCACTGAATGCACCGTCAATGCAGGCGGTACGTAACTGGAATGTTCCGGAGAATATCGCCCAGGATTACGAAGCATTGATCATGCGCTGGCAGATACTTAAAGCGCAGCTAACCGGAGATAATAAGCAAGAATATCTCCACCAGGTCGAAGACTTTGTCCGCCGTATCGACGGATTTGTCCTTAAATTACAACGATTTTCTGAACAGAAGCTGATTAATCTGGCTTGGGTTGGCGGGCTGGGCTTGGGCGGCGTATTGTTGATCTCACTGTTTGTTGTGCGTTACATCCGCAAAGAAGTCGTGCGCCCGTTACGTGCTCTGGTTATCGCCAGTGAACAAGTGCAGAATCGCGCCTTTGAGGTACAGCTCGATACCAACAGCCCTAACGAGCTGGGTATTCTTTCCGCTACATTCAATGTGATGGCGGGGGAGTTGGGTAAGCTGTATCGTGGTCTGGAACAGGCCGTGAATGAGAAAACCCATAAGCTGCAACGAGCCAATCAGTCGTTGGAGGTCCTGTATAACTCGGCCCAGCAGTTGACGGCAGCGCGGATTACCCAGGACAACTACCAGGCGATTCTGCGTCATATGGTCAGCATCCAGGGGGTAAATGGCGTTAAGATCGAGATTGAGCAGGAGGCTAGCAAGCCTCTGATGCTGCAGGAAGGACAAATTTGTGGTGAAAATGCCAATAGTCGCGAGGTGATTTTGGCGGGTCAGTCGCTGGGTCATCTGTACTGGGAAGCAGGATTACCTTGCCCGGACCAGGCACTGATCGAAAACTTCGCGCTGATGCTGGCCCGGGCAGTGTATTACAACCGGGCTCAGAAACAGGCCGAGCAGCTGCTGCTGATGGAAGAGCGGGCGACGATCGCGCGCGAGCTGCATGATTCTTTGGCGCAGTCTTTGTCTTATCTGAAAATTCAGGTCTCGCTGCTGAAACGGGTGATGGCTAAACTGGAGCAGAACCCGTACAGCTCACAAACTAACGATATCATCGGCGATATCGACCAGGGATTGTCCAGCGCATATACCCAGCTGCGTGAATTGCTGACCACGTTCCGCCTAACGATTAAGGAAGCAAACTTTGGTCAGGCGCTGGTGGATATGCTGGACCAACTGGCGGATCAGACACCGGCGCGGATAACGCTTAATAACAATTTGTCATCCATGGGGCTGGAGGCACATCAGCAGGTTCACTTGATGCAACTCATCCGTGAAGCGACCATGAATGCGATAAAACATGCGGACGCAACGCAAATTAACATCGATTGTAACGAACAGGACAATGAAGTGGTGGTTACCATCGAAGATGACGGCGTAGGGTTTGATCAGCAAGAAGCTAAACTCAACCATTACGGGATGAGTATTATGCAGGAAAGAGCTGGTCGTCTGAATGGCGAATTGCGCGTGGAAGCTTCGCCTGAACGCGGATGCAAAGTAACACTGACATATATGAGATCAAGGGATACACATGATGACGAAATGTAGAATAATGCTGGTGGATGATCATCCTTTGATGCGGCGCGGGATCAATCAGTTATTGAGCCTGGAAGATGAGTTCGAAGTCGTGACGGAAGCCTGCAATGGTAACGAAGCGATTGCTCTGGCTCATGAGTTTGATCCGGACATGATTCTGCTCGATCTGAATATGAAGGGATTATCCGGTCTGGATACTCTCAAAGCGCTGCGCGCTGATGGCTCCGGCGCCACGATTGTGATACTCACTGTATCCGACAGCGCTGCGGATATCGAAGCCATAGTGCGCGCCGGTGCCGATGGTTATCTGCTGAAAGATACGGAACCAGATGAGTTGATCGCCTTGCTCAAAGAGGCGATTGGGGGTAACAAGGCTTATAGTGACGTCGTTGCCAGATACTTGCTGGAGCGCAAAGATCAGCAAGATGTGTTTGATTCGCTGACTGAACGTGAAGCGCAGATCCTGGGTGAAGTCGCGAAAGGTTACCGCAATAAGCAGATTGCCGATCGTCTGTTTATTTCAGAATCGACGGTAAAAGTGCACATGAAGAGTCTGCTCAAAAAACTGCACGTGCCATCCCGCACTGCGGCGACAGTGCTTTATCTGGAGCGCTTTGGCGATATTGGCTGATACCCGGACGGAAGTTGCAGATCACCACAGGGTGACTGGCGAATGACGCCCTGTGATTTGTTTAGGTAGGATGCTAATTGAGGGATGTATCGATAATATCCAGTAGTGTTCGTGACTGCATAGAAATCGTGACTGAATAGCAATCGTTAATCCGCGGGTAACGCCTGTTTGACTTCGAGACGATTTTTGTTGTCACGGTTGGCCAGTACCTGCTGCTCGTGATCAATCGCCAGGCTTGACTTAGCCAGACGGTCATAAAGCAGCACGTTGACCGTTGCCGCCAGGTTCATACAACCAACGGTTGGAACGTAGACAACATGGTCGGCTTTATCAACCAGTTCCTGTGGCAGCGAACCATCTTCCGGGCCAAACAGATACATGGCTTTTTCCGGATGGATAAAGTTCGGTAACGCCGTTGCGCCCAAAGCCAGTTCAACACAGACAATTTTGACATCATCAGCCAGGTTGGCGGTGAGATCTTGCATCTCTGTCAGTTCAATATGCTGGCGTGCATTGTGAGTATCGGTCTGAAATTTGGCTGCGCGGCTGTAACGGGTGCCGTTAAAGCGTACCTGGGAAGCCTGGTAACAGCCGGCTGCACGCATCACGGCGCCTACGTTGGTCGGACTTTTCGGATTATTCAGGCCAATAATGACGGTGGATTGGGTGGTCATGATTTCTCTCAGTAACAGGCGAGGCGCAAGTATATGACCACAGGCCAAAGAGCTCAAGGTGGTTAAGCTTTACTGTTTCGATGTGGGTTTGTCGAGTGAGAAGTTTGCAACAATATTGACGATAGGCGTACGTTTTAATCCCATCTTAGTCTGGTGTTAAGTACATCGTTTGACGCTTGTGTCAGCTCACGCCGAGCCGGGCAAAGTATCTGTCAACTGAGGTCTGTTACTCACCAAATAATCGGTTGATTGAACAACAAAGGGCGCATTGCTGCGCCCTTTGTCTTAACTATGTAAATACAGATGGTTATGCGTATTGAGCAACCACCTGATGCCAGCGGTTACGTTTTTCCAGCAACTCAGCTTTGACTTGCTGATAGCGAGCTTTAAGTACAGAGAGCTCGTAGCGCTGCGCTGCTGAATTCTTTTTGCTTTCCAGTAGCTGCTTTTTGACATCGTAGTAGTTATGTAACTCGGTTATAAAAGCGTCGAACTCACGCTGAATCGTCTCCACAATCGCATGCTGATTGGGTAGCTGAGTCACTTTACTGGTTGCGTACTTCAGGCTCATTTGGGCACGTGCTTTCTCAATTTTGATCGCAGGTGCGGTGCGCAGTTTAGTGGCCAGACCCAGCCAGGCACACAAGCGGATAATCCACTTGGTCGGGTCGTATTGCCACCAGTAAATACCGTTACGGTAGTCATTTTCAAAAATATGGTGATAGTTATGATAGCCCTCACCAAAGGTAAAGAAGGCAAGAATACCATTATCGCGCGCTGTATTACGGTCAGTAAAAGGCTGTTTACCCCAGATATGCGCCAGTGAATTAATAAAAAAGGTGGTGTGATGGTTGAGCACTAAACGCACCGCGCCAATCATCAGCAACATGCCCCACACATCGTTATAGATAAGGCCAAGCAGAATCGGCACACCAAGGTTCATGAGAATGGCGAGCGCAACGTAGTATTTGTGTTGCCACATCGCAATACCATCTTTCTGCAGATCACGGCAGTTGCTGTAATCGTCATAGGTTGCGGCATTGTAGCTGCGCAGCATCCAGCCGATATGTGAAAACCAGAATCCGCGTTTAGCGGAATAGGGGTCTTTATCGTTCTGATCGACAAACTTGTGGTGTACCCGGTGATCGGACGCCCAGTGCAGAGCACTGTTTTGCAACGCGAATGCACCGCCCAGCGCGCAAATCAGGCGCACCAGCCAGTGAGCCTCAAATGCTTTGTGAGACCACAGGCGATGATAGCCAGTGGTGATCGACAGGTTGCAGAACGAAAAACAGACCACCAGCCAGATCCAGTGTTCCGCGCCGTAACCAAATTGCCAGCCATACCAGGGCGCAACGACCGTCGCCAGAATAAAGCTCACTGAAAATATTGTTATATTTAGCCAAATCAGAGGCGGTTTATTAGTCATTTACAGACCCTTAAGCTTACAAGTGTGCGCTAGAATATCAGCGAACTCTGTTATGTCAAATAGCATTAAATGAAATGTGACCAGAATGTTTTGCTTTTCTGCGCTAAATGCATAGTATGAAGGGGGTGAAAACCCATTACAGGAAGTAATAAGGACTAGTAAATGGAAATCAAAGTAGCAGAATATAGCGATTTTGAACGCATTGCAGTTTTGCATGCTCGTAGTTGGCAAATTAACTATGCAGGTATTCTGGAACAAGAATACCTGGATAATGAAGTGTTGGATGATCGCCGCCTTATCTGGCAGGCTCGATTGACGAACCCGCCTTTTAATCAGCATATTTTGTTGATTGAAGAGGCTGGATTACTGTGCGGATTTATCTGTGCATTTGGTAATCACGACTTTGAAAAAGGCACCAATATCGAATCTTTGCATGTTGACCCGGATTACAAAGGTCGCGGCTTGGGCTCAGTGCTGATTAAAGAGATGGCACAATGGCTGGAGAAATATTTCCCGGAGCAGGGGGTATATCTGGAAGTGGCGGAGCAAAATCAACCCGCGATTGATTTCTATGACCATATTGGTGGTGAACGTCTGGCTGAAAAAATGTGGCATGCACCGGGGGGGAGCGATCTGCCGGAGTGGATCTACAGCTGGAAAACGCCACAGGCGCTGATGCAGGCGGTTAACTAACCGCGCTCGTGTGGCATCAGGTCAAAGTGTACAGATTCTCAAAGCTAAAAAGACGAAAGGGCCGACTGGCCCTTTTTTGTTGCGACTGGCTTTGTTGCAAGCCTCTGGTGCCGCTTAACGGGTACTCGCTCTATCCATTCAGCCGCAACGCTCAGCGAGTCTGAAATTCAGACACCGCGTTGTCCATCTGTTTGGTCTGCTGCGATACGCTGTCCACTTCACTTAGTACTTGCTGCGCGGAGCGTAAGTAGCGCGCGAGTTTAGATTCCATTTGCATCACCTGCAATTAGCAATAGAATGGCTAAATGTAACAATTGAAGCAAACACACACGAATCACTGTCATGTGAGATGGAGTTTTCATGAACTTAGAACGTTATAAAGGGCTGATCTTTGATATGGATGGCACCTTGATTGATACCATGCCTGCCCATATTGAAGCTTGGCGCACGACCGCTGAATTTTTTGACTTTCCTTTTGACGGGGATTGGCTGCACAGTATGGGCGGGATGCCAAGTTATAAAATCGTGGGTGAAATCAACCGAAAATTTGGTCTTGCGCTGGAGCCGATGGAGGTTGCTGAACACAAGATGCGGGCGTTTGCTGAGATTGACGACAGTGGCGCATTAATCGCAGATACTTACGCGGTATTTCAGGATTATCTGGGCAGTAAAAAAATCGCGATTGGTACCGGCAGCCAGCGTATCAGTGCCGAGAAGTTGCTGAGCCGGGTTGGAGTGCTGGACAAACTCGATGCCGTAGTGACTGCCACTGAAGTTGAAAATCATAAACCGCATCCGGAAACCTTTTTGCGCGCCTGTGAACTGATTGGCCTGCAACCTAGTGAATGCGTGGTGTTTGAAGATACCCATTTAGGTAAGCAGGCCGCACATGCCGGTGGTATGGACTGTATTATGGTGACAGAGCAGGGCCTGCAATTTCATCCGTTACCGCAGTAATGCGTGCACGGTTATTTATCGCCGCGATTTGTGTTGTTACTGGAGCGTACGATAAACAGAAAGAGCGGCCATTCGGCCGCTCTTGTGATTTTGCTTTCCCACAGCAAGGGGATTGAGCAGCGATTACTGAATTGCCAGCAGTTCGACTTCAAAAATTAAGGTTGCCGACGGTGGAATCGGGCCTGCGCCATTTTTACCGTACCCCAGGTTGGCCGGTACATACAGGCGCACTTTCTCACCTTCAGTCATCAGCTGCACACCTTCCTGCCAGCCTTTGATGACCTGATTCAGCCCAAACACGATTGGCTCGTTGCGCTGATAAGAGCTGTCAAACACAGTGCCGTCCAGCAGACGTCCTTCATAGTGAACTTTCACCCGGCTGTTCGCTTTCGGGTGCTCAGTGCCGATACCTGGTTTTAATACTTCGTATTGTAAGCCACTGTGGGTGGTAATGACGCCTGGTTTGTTGGCGTTTTCTGTCATAAATGCCTGACCCTGCTCGATATTCTGTTCCGCCGCTTTGTGGTTATTCCAACTGCGATAGATGAACAGACCCGCCAGTACAAACACAACCACAGGCAAAATAATTTTATACATAGTCTCAATACTCAGTTTACGTCAGGTTATACGACCAAGTCAGGTTTTGCTGCGTAATCAGAATGCTCATCGGATATTTGCTATACAAAACCAAGCCTTGATAAAGATAGGCTGATTCTAGCGGGTTCACCGGATGAGGCAAACCAGGAAATCAGGATTTGTTACCAATTTTGCATAAAGTTTTTGTGTGGCTGCCGATAATAAAAGAGTCGTTTCAACAAATGGATGAGAGATTCATGAGGGTTATTGCGTTATTTACATTATTGCTACTGACTGGATGTAGTTCCCTGTCTCTCGATAATCCAATCGGGATGTTGGATACTAATATGTTGGATACGGCTCCGCAAAGTGATCAGGACGTGCGTTACCCTGAGTGGGGGCATGCACCTCAGCCTGCTCCGGTATCTGTGGCGGTTCCAGCGGTTGCGACACCGATTCAGAGGCCGCAGAGGCAGGCTTCTGCCTCCGGCTACAGCTCACTTGAGCAGTTTTTAATGCAAAATGGTATCGATTATGAAGTGATGCCGGGCAACCATATTTTGGTCAAGCTTAAACATACCATGCAGTTTGCCACCGGTTCGGCGCAGCTTTCTTCAGACTCCGCATACTGGCTCAATATTATGAGCCAGTTTTTGTCTCGTGAACGCGGTATCGACATCGTTATTGAGGGACATACCGATAATACCGGCACAACCACGCTGAATGATGGTCTATCGGTCAGGCGCGCTCAATCGGTCAAAGATACTCTGGTCAGAAATAATGTCGCACGCAATGCGATTTTTACCCGCGGTTATGGTGAATCTATCCCAGCGTGCACCAACAGCACGACTCAGGGCCGGGCGTGTAACCGCCGGGTAGAGTTACTTCTTATCGTCTCAAATAATTGATTTAGTTTGCGTGCGAGTTGCAAGACGAGTTGGATGTGGTTGCGACTTTAAGCACATGCTTTGTTACTACTTGTGTGGAGTTGTTGATTATACTCACGCAACTGAGGTTTATTGAGTATGATGTTTTGAAAACCGCCTTAAAATTGTGTATATAAGGCGTCTACAATGTATAAGAATTATTAACGCCATGTCAGCTATTCAATCGTCTCAAAATGAAGTTCCGGTAGGGGAACATGATCAGTTGGTTTCAACCACAGATCTTAAAGGTGTCATTACATACTGCAATGATACTTTTTGTCGTATCGCCGGGTTCGAGGAGCATGAACTCCTGGGACAAAACCACAATATCGTGCGCCATAACGATATGCCGAAAGCGGCGTTTGCCGATATGTGGCAGCATCTTAAGCAGGGTAATGCCTGGCGCGGGATAGTTAAAAACCGCACCAAAACGAACGGGCATTACTGGGTTGATGCCTACGTCACTCCCATCTACGAAGAGGGTAAAGTGTGTGGCTTCCAGTCGGTGCGTGTCCAGGCGCAGCGTCAATGGGTGGATATTGCCGCGAAAGCGTATAAAGCACTGCGCAGCGCTGAACAGTCCGGCCGCAGCTTCTCTCTCAAGATTTCCGCTTCGGTGCGTTATGCTATCCTCCTCGGGTCACTGGCGGCGCCTGCGGCTGCCTATTTCCTGGCGCAGAGCAGTAATATGCAGCTGTTGGCCAGTTTATTGCCGGCTGCGGCCCTGGGTCTATTGTTCCGTCAGGAGTTGATTGATACACCCAAGCAGATCCATCGTTTGCAATCACAGTATGACAGTATCAGCCGTCTGATTTACTCGGGTAACAGTGCGTTTTCGGTGGTGGACTATCATCTGAAAATGGCTTCAGCCCGAATCCGTACGGTGCTGGGGCGTATGGTTGACTCAGCGCACCCGCTGCGGGACCTGTCTGAAAATTTAAGTGCTAATACGGCGGAAGTGGTGCAGGCGCTGAAACAGCAGAACGCCGATATTCGCAGTGTGGTGCAGGCTACAGACGCGGTCGAAGCTGCGGCAGATGCGGTATCCGGTAATACCCAAACTGCTCATGAGTTAATTGAAAAGGCATCGGCCAGTTGTTTGCATACCAAGCAAAGCATAGAGCAAACGCACAATAATCTGGTGGTGCTCAGTGATCAAGCTGAGCGGGCAACCGGCACGACCTATGAGCTCAATGAGCAGGCGCAGAAAGTGGGTCAGTTGATGGAAGAAATCGGTGGCATCGCTGAACAGACTAACCTGTTGGCACTGAATGCTGCGATTGAAGCGGCGCGTGCCGGGGAGCAGGGGCGTGGCTTTGCGGTGGTTGCCGATGAAGTGCGTGCTTTGTCTGGTCGTACCCAAAAGGCGACTCAGCATATTCAGTCCAGCATTGATACCATGCTGAGTACGATTGAGTCATGGCAAAAAGAGATTGTCGAGAGTCAGAAACAGACTCAGGCGTGTGGTGCCGTGGCAGAAGAGAGCGGTCATCGCCTGCAGGAAGTTGAGCAGCAACTGGCACAAATGCAGAGTATCATCAGCGATATGGCTCACTCAGCTACGGCGCAGCGTGAACTGACCAGCGAGGTCAATCAGCATATTCATTCAATCGCCTCAATGGCAACGCAAAATCTGGCCGCAACTAATACGGTTGAAGAGTTCAGCCAGCAGATGAATGAGCGAGTGGATGATTTTGGCCAGCTCGCTAAGCGATTCGAAGAAAAATAACTCAATCAGGAAATGGCCGCATGATGCGGCCATTTTTGTCTTACATTCCCGCAAGATCTCCTTCATTTCCCTTGTGTTCTCCAATTTTGATGATCGAAACGCCATAGGTCTGATCGGACTCAAAATGTAAAAAACTGTTTCCAAGTGACAAAATGTTATGTTATAGCATTTTAAGCTATTAGGGTTGTTACGGAATTATCGTTATGAGGTCTGTGGTTGGAGAGATAGTGGGAGATCCAGTTATAGCTATCTGATAGCGGGTGAAGCTATGTATTGTCTGTCTGTATGCAAAACGTTATTCGGCTCTGTTGGCAATAAGTGGCTGTTGGTGTCCGGTTTGTTGACCTTGCTGATCGCACTCCCTTGCCGTGCGCATCCCCATTCTTAGATTGATATCAAAACCCGGACAATAAACTCGGCCAACTTTTTACCCAGACACTCGAACTGAGCTGCAAAGCTCAGAGTTAATAAAAGCCAGCGCTAGCAATAACAACGCTAGCCAAAAAACTGGCCGGTACTTTTTATGGTAAGGAAAGCTTTGGCTTAGAAAAGCAAGGGGGAAATATCTCATGTCGTTTGAACAAACCAAGCGAGCGTTCGCAGCGCAAGGTGCTGAGAAGGCAAACTCCAGACTCAATCCAGGCTGAATGGCGCGCCGCTTTATTCGTAAAAGTGTTCTTTCGTAAAAAGTAGCGTTTCGCAAAGAATCACAACCGTAAACGAAAAAGGCCCTGCTCACTGAGCAGGGCCTTGGGTTTGATTGCGTATTAAACCCGGCTTATGCCAGCAGTTCGTTCGCAGTGTTGACTACGTTTTCAGCCGTGAAGCCGAACATCTTGAACAGTTCGCCCGCCGGTGCTGATTCACCAAAGGTGGTCATACCGATGATACGACCGCCAAAGCCGACGTACTTGTACCAGAAGTCTGCGATGCCCGCTTCAACCGCGATACGTGCCGTGACGTCTGATGGCAGTACCGCTTCACGGTAAGCCGCATCCTGCTTGTCGAAGGTGTCAGTCGATGGCATAGACACCACGCGAACCTGCTTACCTGCGGCAGTCAGTTGCGCTGCGGCTTGTACGGTCAGTTCTACTTCAGAACCGGTCGCGATCAGGATCAGCTCAGGTTTGCCGGCACAATCTTGCAGGATATAACCGCCTTTGGCGATGTCCGCCACTTGCTGCGCGCTGCGTTCTTGCTGAGCCAGGTTCTGACGCGAGAAGATCAGCGCCGATGGCGCATCTTTACGCTCGATAGCCAGTTTCCACGCGACCGCAGATTCGACCTGGTCACATGGACGCCACGTGCTCATGTTTGGTGTCAGACGCAGTGACGCGATCTGCTCGACCGGTTGGTGAGTCGGGCCATCTTCACCCAGACCGATGGAGTCGTGAGTGTAGACCTGGATGTTCTGAATCTTCATCAGCGCCGCCATACGCATCGCGTTACGTGCGTATTC
>NZ_SSHN01000018.1:0-75179 GCF_004804295.1 Vibrio sp. H11
GATTGCTCATTCAAATTGGTCACTCAGTTCATTGATACCTAAGTTGATTCTTTAGAATCATCTTCGATTATCATCAACGAGTGCCCACACAGATTGATAGGTTTATATTGTTAAAGAGCGTTGCTTATTGAGGTCTTCCTCTCAAAGCGGACGGCCATTTTAGCGAGTTAAGTTTTAGTGTCAACCACTTTTTTTCAAAACTTTTTCATCAATTTTGATGATGCTTGGTAACCGTCTAAACCCGGAAGCGCTTCTTGCGAACTGTTCCCGTGTCAGTGAGGCGGCATTATAGGGAGCAACCAGAATTTGGCAATAGTTTTTTTGCCATTTTTTATTACTTTCTTGCCGTTCGTATAAAAAGACGTCAATAAGCCGCAAATCTACCCGTTTGGTTTACATGTTTTTAAACTTTTTCGCGAATTGAGTCACTTTTTCCCAATTGGTGTACTCGACTTCTTTACTGGTATCCGTTTCGCCACCGGTCATCGTCATTATCAGACGAATCATCATTTTATCGAACCAGCGGTAGCGAGGGTAATAGAGAGCACCGGCAAACACCCCAATCACATCGGGCTGCCAAGGGGACTTCTTAAGGAAGGTCTGAACATAGACACTACCTTGCGGGGTATCTTTACCCTGGTCTTCTTTACGGGCGGTCAGATTAACACAGAAGAAAGCGGCATCAGCGCGTTGTAATGGTGTCAGATTGCGTTCGATGAACTGATACAGTTCCTTATTAAAACGGCCATAACGAATTGAGGCTCCGATCAGCACTTTGTCGTACGCGGCCCAGTCCACTTCCCCGGTTGTGTGCAGGTCTGCAATCTCGCATTCTATTGGTGCAAGCTGAGTAGCAATTCGCTCGATGATTTTTTTCGTCTGCCCTTCACGGCTGGAATAAAGCAACAGTGCTTTCACGATTCTATCCTTAGCTGCGCCAGAAAGTCGGCGTCAGCAGTATCAATAAGGTAAATATTTCTAAGCGGCCGAATAGCATCGACACAATCAGGATCCACTTGGCGGTATCGTTCACATTGGCAAAGTGGACTGAGACTTCTCCCAGCCCAGGCCCTAGGTTATTCAGTGTGGCCGCCACCGCAGCAAAAGCGCTCAGTTCATCCATACCGGTTGCTATCAAAGCCAGCATACACACCACAAACACCAGCGCGTAAGCCGAGAAGAACCCCCACACCGCATCGACAACCCGTTGTGGCAGTGCACTGTCTCCGATTTTAATATGATAGATGGCGCGCGGATGGACCAGACGTTTCATTTCCCGGGCCCCTTGCAGAGTAAGCAGAAAAACCCGGATGACCTTCATCCCCCCACCGGTCGAACCGGCACAACCACCGATAAAAGAGGAAAACAGTAACAGGACTGGTAAGAACAGCGGCCAATCAGCAAAGCCTGTGGTGGTAAATCCGGCGGTCGTTGATATCGACACGGTCTGAAACAGTGCCTGATCAAAAGCGTCGTACAGAGAGTCCGTTGAGTGATGTTTCAACAGCATGAGGAAACAAACCGCAAACAGGATAAACTGAATCACAATAAAGGCGCGGAATTCGGGATCGCGCCAATAATACTTAGGATGCACCCCGCCGGTTGAAAATGCCGCATAGTGCAGAGTGAAGTTACAGGCAGAAATAAGCAGGAACACCACAGTGATCATGTTGATGGCGTAACTGTCGAAGTAACCGATGCTGGCGTCATGGGTAGAGAAGCCACCGATAGCGATGGTAGAGAAGCTATGACAAATGGCGTCAAACAGCGTCATCCCGGCCAGCCAGAATGAACCCGCACAGGCAATGGTTAGGCTGAGATAAATGTACCACAGCGCTTTGGCCGTTTCGGCAATGCGTGGCGTCACCTTATTATCTTTCACCGGGCCGGGAATCTCAGCCCGGTAAAGCTGCATACCACCGATGCCAAGTACCGGCAGAATAGCCACCGCCAAGACAATGATCCCCATTCCGCCGAACCATTGCAGAAACTGGCGATAGAACAGAATGGCTTTGGGCAGACTGTCGAGTCCGACGATCACTGTCGCACCGGTGGTAGTCAAAGCAGAAAACGATTCAAAGAAGGCGTCCGTGACCGAAACATTGGGCGTATCAGCCAGCAGGAAAGGCAGTGAACCGGCACTGCCGATAACGGTCCAGAACAGAACCACGATCAGAAAGCCGTCACGGGATTTTAATTCATGCCGATAGCGCCGGTTAGGCCACCAGAATAGGCCTCCGCACAGCAGCAGCACAAAAAATGTCGAGACAAAAGGCACCCCGGCACCATCACGATAGATCAACGCCACCAGCGCCGGCGCCAGCATGGAGACACTAAACAGAGCGAGCAGCAGCCCGACGATTCGAATTATTGAACGAAATTGCATTAACAGACTTACGAAGCAGCGCTTCTGACTTCCTATTCGTTATCCATACGAGTAACAAGAATTTTAGCCCCACTCTTGTTAATAAGGCTTTGGGTGAACGCATCTACGTTGAGGAATTCCAGCTCCACCACCAATTGAACACTTTCATTATATTGTGACTGCACTTCGACCGCCTCGAACTGACTCATCACTGACTGCGCCAGAGCCACTAATCCGTAGTCTAACGTCAGGCGTAACTTTGTGGTGATTTTTTTCTCAATTGTTTGAAGCAACTTAAGTGCCTGTTGCACTCCACCGCCATAGGCTTTGACCAAGCCACCGGTACCAAGGCGAATACCACCATAATAGCGCGTCACCACCGCCGTCAATTCACCCACGCCGCAACCGGACAACTGGGCCAAAATAGGCTTCCCCGCGGTACCGGATGGTTCACCATCATCACTGAATCCCCACAACATGGAATCTTGTGGTCGTCCGGCCACGAAGGCCCAACAGTTATGACGGGCATCGCTATGCTGAGCTTTAATCTGTTCAACAAAGGTTTTAGCCGCCTCAATCCCCGGCGTATGCGCCAGATAGGTAATAAAGTGGCTTTTCTTGATTTCCTCTTCAGACTGCACCGGAGCGGCGGGAATGAAATAGGGCTGAACGTTCATAACTCTCACTCTGTGATGAAAAGGCCGGCCAGTGTAACACGAGCTCAGTAAAAATGACCTAGGATTGGTATGAGCGCACAATGTTAAACAGTTGTTTAAAAAATGTATTGAAATTAACCAATCCCGGGTTCACACTAAAATTACTGGTCTAACCAGAACAAAATAACAACTGAGTACCCAGAACACTCTCACACACAATCACCGATTGTATGTCACGGAGATAGACAATGATTTACCAAGCCAACACCCTACAGGTAAAGGAATTACAGGACGGTATTGCCGAGCTTACCTTCTGCGCGCCGCAATCCGTTAATAAACTTGACCTTGCTACCCTGCAATCGTTAGATGAAGCGTTAGATGTACTGCATGCCACCGCTGGTCTAAAAGGCCTAATTCTCAACTCGGACAAAGACGCTTTTATTGTCGGGGCCGACATCACCGAATTTCTCGGCCTGTTTGCCAAACCGGAAGCCGAGCTCGACCAGTGGCTGCAATTTGCCAACCGCATTTTCAATAAACTGGAAGATCTGCCCGTACCGACGCTGTCAGCCCTGACCGGCTTCACGCTCGGTGGTGGATGTGAGTGTGTACTTGCTACCGACTTTCGCATTGGTGACAAAACCACCAGCATCGGGCTACCAGAAACCAAACTGGGTATCATGCCCGGTTTTGGCGGCACAGTGCGCCTGCCGCGCTTGATCGGTGCCGACAGCGCGATGGAAATCATTACGCAGGGTAAAGCGTGCCGGGCAGAAGAGGCTCTCAAACTGGGTCTGCTGGATGCGATTGTCGACCGTGATCAGCTCATCAGCTCAGCTCTGGCTACCCTGACTCAGGCCATCCACGAGAAACTGGACTGGCAGGCTCGCCGGGCACAAAAGATGGCGCCACTCAGTTTAAGTAAAACCGAAGCCATGATGAGCTTTACCTGCGCCAAGGGCATGGTCGCTCAGGTTGCCGGCCCGCATTATCCGGCCCCGATGGCCGCCGTCACCAGCATAGAACAGGCAGCAGCTTGTCAGCGTGATGAAGCACTGGCGATTGAACGCCAGCATTTTATCCAGTTAGCCAAATCCCCGCAGGCTGCCGCGCTGGTCGGTATCTTCCTCAACGACCAGTACATTAAAGGCCTGGCTAAACAATCCGCCAAAGCGGCAACCCGACAGACCGAGCGCGCGGCGGTGCTGGGGGCCGGCATCATGGGTGGCGGCATCGCATATCAGTCGGCGACCAAAGGCGTACCGGTCGTGATGAAAGACATTGCCCAGCACTCACTGGATCTGGGTATGACCGAAGCGTCCAAGCTACTCAATAAACAGCTGGAACGCGGTAAGATTGACGGTTTCAAGATGGCCGAGATTCTGGCCTCCATCACCCCCAGCCTGCATTACGCCGGCATAGAACAGGCCGATGTCGTGGTCGAAGCTGTGGTGGAAAATCCTAAGGTCAAAGCCGCGGTTCTGAGCGAAGTGGAGCAGCAGGTCGACAATGCAACCATCATCACCTCCAATACCTCGACCATTCCAATTAACCTGCTGGCCAAATCGCTGCAGCGCCCGGAGAATTTCTGTGGCATGCATTTCTTTAACCCGGTCCATCGCATGCCACTGGTTGAGATCATTCGCGGCAAGCATACCTCAGATGACACCATCAACCGGGTCGTCGCATACGCCGCTAAAATGGGCAAATCCCCCATCGTGGTTAACGACTGCCCAGGGTTCTTCGTCAACCGGGTACTCTTCCCTTATTTTGCTGCTTTCAGCCTGCTGCTGCGTGACGGCGCCGACTTCACCCAAATTGATAAAGTGATGGAGCGCCAGTTTGGCTGGCCAATGGGCCCGGCTTACCTGCTGGACGTTGTGGGTATCGATACCGCTCATCATGCCCAGGCCGTGATGGCGGAAGGCTTCCCGCAACGCATGGGCAAAACCGGTCGTGATGCCATTGATGCGCTGTACGAAGCGGAAAAGTTTGGCCAGAAGAATGGCAGCGGCTTCTATCAATACAGCCTGGATAAAAAAGGCAAACCGAAAAAATCATTCTCGCTCGAGATCATGCCGTTGCTGGAAACCGTGTGCGGCGAACGCAGCGAACCCGCAGCACAGACCATCATTGAACGCATGATGATTCCGATGATCAACGAAGTGGTGCTGTGCCTGCAGGAAGGCATTGTCGCCTCAGCCGCAGAAGCGGATATGGCGCTGGTCTATGGCCTTGGTTTCCCGCCTTTCCGCGGCGGTGTATTCCGTTATCTGGACAGCCTGGGGCTGGACACCTATATCGCTATGGCGGAGCAGTACCAAGAGCTGGGTGCGCTGTATCAGGTGCCGCAATTGTTGCTGGACAAAGCAGCCCGTGCTGAGAGCTTTTATCCGGCTCCCTCTGCCCGTTCGTGATTACGTCGATTTGCACAAGGAATAACAGAATGAAAAATGTAGTGATTGTAGATTGCCTGCGCACACCGATGGGACGCTCCAAAGGCGGCGCCTTCCGCCACCAGCGCGCAGAAGATTTATCCGCCCACCTGATGAAAGGCCTGCTGGCACGTAACCCTTCGGTTAATGCACACGCTATCGAAGACATTTACTGGGGCTGTGTGCAACAGACACTGGAGCAGGGTTTTAATATTGCTCGTAATGCCGCTCTGCTGGCCGGGTTACCGATTGAAGTCGGCGCCGTCACGGTGAACCGTCTGTGTGGTTCTTCGATGCAGGCGCTGCACGATGCCAGCCGTGCGATCATGGTCGGCGATGCTGATATTTGCCTGGTCGGCGGCGTGGAGCACATGGGCCATGTACCGATGACTCATGGCGTTGATTTTCATCCCGGCTTATCGAAACAGGTCGCTAAAGCGGCCGGTATGATGGGCCTGACGGCAGAGATGCTGGGTAAACTGCACGGTATCAGCCGTGAGCAACAGGATGCCTTTGCTGCCCGCTCCCACCAGCGCGCGCACGCAGCCACACTGGAAGGTCGCTTTACCAATGAGATTCTGCCTACCGAAGGGCATGCACCAGATGGCACCCTATTCATGCTCGACAGTGATGAAGTGATTCGTGCGGAAACCACGACCGCCAGTCTGGCGGAGTTACGCCCGGTGTTTGACCCAGCCAATGGCACAGTCACGGCTGGCACTTCTTCGGCGTTATCAGATGGCGCCTCGGCGATGCTGATCATGAGTGAGGACAAAGCGATAGAGCTGGGACTGACTATCCGAGCCCGGGTCAAGTCAATGGCTGTCGCCGGCTGCGATCCATCCATCATGGGCTACGGCCCGGTACCGGCGACCAAAAAAGCGCTGCAGCGGGCCGGACTGACTATCGATGACATTGATTTAGTCGAGCTCAACGAAGCGTTTGCCGCCCAGGCTCTGCCATGCGCCAAAGATCTCGGCTTGCTGGATAAAATGGAGAGCAAGGTCAACCTCAATGGTGGCGCGATCGCTCTCGGCCATCCGCTGGGTTGCTCCGGTACCCGTATTTCAACCACACTGATTAATCTGATGGAAGCCAACCATGCCAAATATGGTCTGGCAACCATGTGTATCGGTCTTGGCCAGGGCATAGCCACCATTTTTGAACGCCCGTAGTCGCTACTGGTACTGAAATTGGAATACGTGCGCGGCCAAACCCGGTCGCGTGCTAGCTGGCATGATGATTCCAGTCCCGCTCGCCAAGAGCGGGACTGGGTTTTCTGGCCTGGCTTAGTGTGTCCTGACCTGGCTTAATACGCCTGAAGCCAGTCGCAGTAAAGCTGCTCACTACTGCCGAGGTAATCGACCATCCAGCCAATCAGTTTATGGTTGTCCTCTTTACGCCACACCAGACAGCACTGGCTGAGTGGCTTGTGATCCGTCAAATCACGCTCCACCAGCTCACCGCTGGCGAGCAGGCCCTGCGCCATATGTCGCGGCATATAGCCGACTCCAAGCCCGTTTTTAAGACATTCGATCGCACTGTGCCAGTTGGGCAGCAGCAAACGGCGCTGCTGCGGATAATGGCTGGTATGCCGTTTCGGCAACACACTGGACGTATCATCGAGGCAAATCGCAGCAAACTGACTGACAAAGGCCTCACTCAGCTCCGGCTCACGGGCACAAGGATGGTCTCTGGCAACGACAAAAGCCCAGTCAAGCACGCCCATATCACGCACTTCAAAGTCGCCCCCGACCGGCACAGCAGAAGTGGCGCCGATCACCACATCCGCCCGGCCCTGAGCGATCGCTTCCCAGGATCCATTAAACACTTCCATGTTGATTTGCAGCTCAGCAAATTCAAAGCGGCGATAAAACTCTTCGATCATAGCTTTAAGTGGATCCAACTTAACCACGTTATCCAGCGTGACCTTCAGTGTGGCCTGCCAGCCACGCGCCGCGCGCCGGGTTTGTGCCTTGACCTCTTCCATCTGACGCAGTAACAGCCGCGCCTCGGCCATAAACAGTTCCCCAGCCGGTGTCAGTTCCACCTTGCGGGGCAGGCGCCGAAACAAGACCACTCCCAGTTCGCTCTCGACCTGACGCACCCCGTAGCTGATCGCCGAGGGGACTTTATGCAGTTGCTCGGCGGCCGCAGTGAAGCTCCCCAGCCTGGCCACCGTATCGAGCATCTCCAGTGAAGACTTTGCAAACATCACGCCCTACCTTTCAAAAAATTTGACTGATAACTAATAAATTTCGCGTTTCATTTTATCTTAAAGCAAAAATAGAATGGCAGCTTCGATAAATCCTGCATAACAACTCAACAGACAGGATAAATTTCAGTTAATTTTTTTGATGGGAATAAGAATGAAAGTATCGTCATGGCAGCTGTTCTATCTGGCTGCACTTTCTATGCTCGGCTTCGTTGCCACTGACATGTATCTGCCCGCCTTTAAGCTGATGGAGCAGGACTTTGCCACCGGACCAGAACAGATTGCGCTGTCACTGACGGTCTTCCTGGTCGGCATGGCATCAGGTCAGCTGCTGTGGGGCCTGGCCAGCGATAAGTTTGGTCATCGTAATACCCTCATCAGCGGCCTGCTGCTGTTTGCTCTGGCGTCTGCCGGTCTGGCCTGGAGCGATCAGGTGTGGCAGCTGCTCAGCCTGCGCTTTATGCAGGCGATTGGTGTCTGTGCACCAGCGGTGATCTGGCAGGCCATGGTGATCCAGCGCTACCCGAGCAAAACCAGCCAACAAATCTTTGCCACCATTATGCCGCTGGTGGCGCTCTCTCCGGCGCTGGCCCCGCAGCTGGGTGTGGTGCTGACCGATCACTTTGGCTGGAACAGTATCTTTATTGTCCTGGCCTCGATAGGTCTGGTACTGGCGGTAAGTACGGGCTTACAAACCAACACCGCGCCCGAAGCAAAGACCACCTCAGTCGGGCAAGATATCAAAGCGCTACTGCGCAGCCGGACTTATACCGGTCACGTTTTGATGTTTGCCACCGCGTCCGCAGCGTTTTTTGCCTACCTGACCGGGATGCCGGAAATCATGGCCCAACTTGGCTATGATGCGCGCGATATCGGCCTGAGCTTTATTCCGCAAACCATCGCCTTTATGACCGGTGGCTATCTGGGTAAATGGTGTGTACGCCAATACGGTGATGAGCGGGTTCTGAAACAACTGCTGGCACTGTTTACTGTGGCCACGCTGCTAGTATTTATTGCTTCGCAGTGGCTACTGACCTCTATCTGGCCAATCTTGGCACCGTTCTGCCTGATTGCGGTCGCCAATGGCGCTCTGTACCCGATTGTGGTCAACCGCGCCCTGGCAAGTGCCAAACAGAGCCCGGCAACGGCAGCAGGACTGCAAAACAGCCTGCAGATTTGTGTCTCCAGCCTGGCCAGTGCTCTGGTGGCTGCGCTGGCCAGCCAGGCCCAACTGGTTACTGGCGTAGCTATTCTGGTCTGTATGCTCGGTCTGTGGAGCGGCTACTGGCTGGCTAACCGCGCCAAGCATGATGAGTTCACAGCGGCGGACCATGCCCGTGTCGCCGAAGAGAAGTAATCGTCTTTAACTCTCTGCTGATGGCGACCACAAAAAAGCCTGCATTATCATGCAGGCTTTTTTATATCAATCAGCGATGAATTATTTTTTCTTCACCGGACGCTGCCAGCCAGAAATTTTCTTCTCTTTAGCGCGAGTAATCACTAACTCACCAGCGGCCACATCACGGGTTAATGTGGTGCCCGCGCCAATTGTCGCTCCGTCGGCAATCACGACCGGTGCCACCAGCTGGCTGTCAGAGCCGACAAATACATCATTCCCGATCAGGGTTTTGTGCTTGTTAGCACCGTCGTAGTTACAAGTAATAGTACCGGCACCAATATTGGTGCGCTGGCCAATTTCCGCATCGCCCAGGTAGGTCAGATGGTTGGCTTTTGATCCCTGACCCAGACGGGCATTTTTCATTTCAACGAAATTACCAACATGAGCATCGTTGTGCATTTCCGCGCCCGGACGCAGACGGGCGAACGGGCCAACGGTACAGTCTTCACCGACCGTGGCACCTTCAATCACGCTGTATGGGCGAATCACAGTGTTATCGTCGATTTCACAATCTTTCAGAATCGCACCGGCACCAATCACAACGTTGTTGCCGATCGACACATTACCTTCGATGATCACATTCACGTCGATTTCGACGTCGCGCCCGCACTGGATAGTACCACGCAGATCAAAACGGGCCGGGTCACGCAGCATCACGCCCTGCTCCAGCAATGCCTGAGCCTGAGCGGACTGGAAAGCACGCTCAAGACGCGCCAGTTGAATGCGATCATTAACCCCTTCCACTTCCGTTGCGCTGGCGGCGTGCACCGCCTCAATGATACGGCCATCCGCGTGCGCCGCCGCGATCACGTCAGTCAGGTAGTATTCACCCTGAGCATTATTGTTGTTAAGGCCAGACAGCCAACGTTTGAGATCGCGGCCGGTTGCCACCATCACACCGGTATTAATTTCGCGGATCAGCTTCTGCTCTTCAGAGGCATCTTTCTGCTCCACAATGGCCACCACCTGACCGTCCCGGCGCACAATACGTCCATAACCGGTCGGGTTGTCCAGCTCAACCGTCAGCAGACCAATCCCACCTTCCGGCTGGGCATCGAGCAGACGCTCCAGGGTCTGTGGCGAAATCAGCGGCACGTCACCGTACAACACCAGGATTTTTTCATCATCGGCAAACTGAGCCGATGCCTGATCAACCGCATGACCGGTCCCCAGCTGCTGGGCCTGCAAAACCCAGTTGACCGACTCCTGAGCCAGTGTCTGCTGCATTTTGTCGCCGCCATGGCCGTACACCAGATGAATATTCTGGGTTCCCAGTGAATGACACGTATCAATCACATGTTTCACCATTGGCTTACCGGCCAGAGTATGCAGCACTTTCGGCAGCTCCGAGTGCATGCGTGTTCCCTTACCAGCGGCAAGGATCACTGCGCTAAATTTCATGTTGTACCTGTCTGACGTTTTAATAAAAAGAACTGACCGCATTTTAGCGGCTTACTATAGGCGTGTTAAATGATTGGGTTAAATTTCTGATAAAAAATAAGCAAAAAGGCGACCCTGAGGCCGCCTTTTGTCATCACATCGCTAAAGATTAACGACGTTTTTTCGTCAACTCGATCACTCGAAGCTGAGCAATGGCTTTAGCCAGTTCACTGGCCGCTTGTGCGAAGTTCATATCGCCGTGCTGATTCTGGATATTCTCCTCAGCGCGACGCTTAGCTTCTGCTGCCTTCGCTGCGTCTAGGTCTTCACCACGAATTGCAGTATCAGCCAGCACAGTCGCTGTGCCAGGCTGAACTTCAACAATACCACCAGAAACATAAATAATTTCTTCGTGGCCGTGCTGTTTCACAATACGCACCATACCAGGCTTAATAGCGGTCAGCAGCGGTGTGTGGCCATGGAAAATACCTAGCTCACCTTCGCTACCGGTCACCTGAAATGTTTCCACTAGGCCAGAGAAGATTTTCTTCTCAGCACTGACTACATCCAGATGAAAGGTTATTGCTGCCATATCGCCTCCTAGTTAGCCTTATAGCTTCTTCGCATTCTCTAGAGCTTCGTCGATTGCACCGCAGTACATGAACGCTTGCTCTGGAACGTCGTCGTAGTCACCAGCTAACAGGCCTTTAAAGCCACGCAGAGTTTCTTTCAGTGGTACGTAGGTACCCGGGTCGCCTGTGAAGACTTCCGCTACGTGGTAAGGCTGAGTCAGGAAACGCTCAATCTTACGTGCACGAGATACCACGCGCTTGTCTTCTTCAGACAGCTCGTCCATACCCAGAATCGCAATGATGTCTTTCAGCTCTTTGTAGCGCTGCAGAGTCTGCTGAACGCCACGCGCAATGTCGTAGTGCTCCTGACCAACAACCAGTGGATCCAGCTGACGTGAAGTCGAATCCAGTGGGTCGATCGCAGGGTACAGACCCATAGATGCGATGTTACGGTTAAGTACAACGGTTGCATCCAAGTGCGCGAAAGTCGTCGCTGGTGACGGGTCGGTCAAGTCATCCGCAGGTACGTATACCGCCTGTACAGACGTGATAGAACCTTGCTTGGTTGACGTGATACGCTCCTGCAGAACACCCATCTCTTCAGCAAGTGTTGGCTGGTAACCTACCGCTGATGGCATACGACCCAGCAGAGCCGATACTTCAGTACCCGCAAGGGTATAACGGTAAATGTTATCGATGAACAGCAGTACGTCACGACCTTCGTCACGGAAGCGCTCAGCCATAGTCAGACCAGTCAGAGCAACACGCAGACGGTTACCCGGTGGCTCGTTCATCTGGCCGTAAACCATTGCTACTTTTGATTCTTCCGGCTTCTCGATGTTTACAACACCCGCTTCCTGCATCTCGAAGTAGAAGTCGTTACCCTCACGAGTACGCTCACCTACACCGGCAAATACAGACAGACCTGAGTGTTGCAGTGCGATGTTGTTGATAAGTTCCATCATGTTAACGGTCTTACCTACACCAGCACCACCAAACAGACCGATCTTACCACCTTTAGCAAATGGACAGATCAGGTCGATAACTTTAACCCCTGTTTCCAGGAGTGCAGTCTCGTTTGATTGCTCTTCGTAGCTTGGTGCTGCACGGTGGATTGAGTAAGACTCTTCCGCACCGATCTCACCACGCTCATCAATCGCATCACCCAGAACGTTCATGATACGACCTAGGGTTTTAGTACCTACTGGTACTGAAATTGGAGCACCGGTATTTACTACTTCTACTCCACGACGTAAACCATCAGAGCTACCCATTACGATACAACGAACTACGCCACCGCCTAGCTGTTGCTGAACTTCAAGAACCAGACGTTCTTTGGAGTCCGTTACGTTTAGAGCGTCGTATACCTGAGGTACATCGCTCTGCGGGAACTCTACGTCGACTACCGCACCGATGATCTGTACGATCTTACCTGTAGCCATCGTTAATCCTCTAAACTGTTTGTTTTACCTAAGCTTAAACCGCTGCCGCACCACTTACGATTTCCGACAGTTCCTGTGTAATCGCCGCCTGACGGGCTTTGTTGTACACCAGTTCCAGTTCGTCAATCAGGTTGCTCGCGTTGTCCGTCGCAGCTTTCATCGCAATCATTCGAGCCGCTTGCTCACAAGCAAGGTTCTCAACCACACCCTGATAAACCTGAGACTCTACGTAGCGCAGCAGTAGCGCATCCAGCAGAGGTTTTGGTTCAGGCTCGTAGATGTAGTCCCATGAATGCTCACGCTTGACTTCTTCGCTTTCCGATTTAGGCAAAGGTAGTAATTGATCGATCTTTGGTTGTTGTACCATGGTGTTTACAAATTCGTTGAACACCACGTACAGACGATCCAATTCGCCGTTATCATATTTCTTCAGCATCACACCGACCGAGCCGATCAGATCTTCCAGTACCGGGGTATCCCCCAGACCAGACACCTGAGCCGCTACGCGCGCGCCGCTGTTTTTGAAGAAAGCGGTTGCTTTTGAACCGACAATCGCCAGTTCAACTTCAACACCTTTCTCCTGCCAGGTTTGCATATCTGTGATGGCTTTCTTGAACAAGTTAACGTTCAAACCACCACACAAACCACGGTCTGTAGAAACAATGATGTAACCAACACGTTTCGCTTCACGCTCTTCCAGATACGGATGACGGTATTCCAGATTTGCATGAGCGACATGACCGATCACTTTACGCATAGTTGTTGCGTATGGACGGGAAGCTTCCATCGCTTCTTGCGAGCGACGCATTTTTGAAGCTGCCACCATTTCCATCGCTTTCGTAATTTTCTGAGTGCTTTTTACACTACCGATTTTATTACGTATCTCTTTTGCGCCGGCCATCGTTACTCTCCATTAGTTGGTGGCAAAGAATGCCACCGACCTATTACCAAGTTTGGGTTGCTACGAAATCATCAACCAGCTTCTTCAGCTGAGCTTCGATTTCATCGTTATATGCACCCGTCTGGTCGATTTGCGCTGCAAGTTCAGCGTATTGCGCGCGAGCAAACGATAGTAGGGCTGCCTCGAAATCCAGAACTTTTGACAGTTCTACATCATTCAGGTAACCACGCTCAGCTGCGTAGATAGTCAGAGCCTGATCAAAAACAGACATTGGAGCGTACTGTTTCTGTTTCATCAGTTCAGTTACTTTCTGACCATGGTTCAGCTGACGTTTAGTCGCATCGTCAAGATCCGATGAGAACTGTGCGAATGCCGCCAGCTCACGGTATGCAGCCAGAGCGGTACGGATACCACCAGACAGCTTCTTAACGATTTTCGTTTGCGCCGCACCACCTACACGCGAAACTGAAATACCTGGGTCAACCGCCGGGCGAACACCCGCGTTGAACAGTTCAGTTTGCAGGAAGATCTGACCATCGGTGATAGAGATAACGTTGGTCGGTACGAATGCAGATACGTCACCAGCTTGAGTTTCGATGATAGGCAGAGCAGTCAAAGAACCGGTCTTACCTTTCACTTCACCGTTAGTGAAACGTTCTACGTACTCAGCACTGACACGAGCAGCACGCTCTAGCAGACGTGAGTGGAGGTAGAATACGTCACCAGGGAAAGCTTCACGGCCCGGTGGACGACGTAGCAGTAGAGAGATCTGACGGTAAGCTACCGCTTGTTTAGATAGATCATCATAAACAATCAGTGCGTCTTCGCCGCGATCGCGGAAGTATTCACCCATTGCACAACCCGCGTAAGGCGCCAGGTATTGCAGTGCAGCAGATTCAGAAGCAGACGCGACAACCACGATAGTGTTTTGCAGTGCGCCGTGCTCTTCCAGTTTACGTACCACGTTGGCGATAGTCGATGCTTTCTGACCGATCGCTACGTAGATAGAGTAAATACCTGAATTTTTTTGGTTGATGATCGCATCGATCGCCATCGCTGTTTTACCAGTCTGGCGGTCACCGATAACCAGCTCACGCTGACCACGGCCGATTGGAATCATCGAGTCCACTGATTTGTAACCAGTTTGAACTGGCTGGTCAACAGATTGACGGTCGATTACACCAGGTGCAATCACTTCTACTGGAGAAGTCAGTTTCGCATCAATCGGACCTTTACCGTCGATTGGTTCACCCAGAGTGTTAACCACACGACCCAGCAGTTCAGGACCTACCGGTACTTCAAGAATACGACCAGTACCAGTTACTTTATCGCCTTCCTTCAGGTTGGCGTACGGGCCCATTACTACCGCACCTACCGAGTCACGCTCAAGGTTAAGTGCTAGTGCGAAAAGGCCACCCGGTAATTCAATCATTTCACCCTGCATCACGTCCGCTAGGCCGTGAATTCGGATAATACCATCGCTTACCGAAACGATAGTACCTTCGTTGCGAGCTTCACTAACAACGTTGAAAGATTCAATACGCTGTTTAATTAGATCGCTAATTTCCGTGGAATTAAGTTGCATGCTCCAATCCCCATCAAGACTGCATGGCATCGCCCAGGCGTTTTAAACGACCACGCGCTGAGTTATCGATGACCAGGTCTCCGGCTCGAATTACAACCCCACCAAGTAGGGTCTCATCTACACTGCAATTCAGCTGAACTTTGCGTTCAAGACGCTGCTCAAGTTTGCTGCTAATGTCTGCTTTTTGTTGCTCAGTAAGCTCAGTCGCTGAAATCACTTCAACGTTGATCTCTTTCTCATATTCCTGTTTCAGGATATGGAATTGAGCGCAAACATCCGGAAGGGCCTGTAAACGGCCGTTCTCTGCCATCACCCGTAACAGGTTCTGGCCATGTGCATCAAACTGTTCACCACAAATTGCGACAAAGATTTCTGCCAGTTTATCGGCAGAGGTAGAGCTGGTTAACAGCTCTTTAATCTGGTCGTTATTCGCGACTTCAGCAGCGAAACCCAGCATCTCACCCCATTGGGCCAGTTGCTGTTTGTCCGCCGCAAATTCAAATGCTGCTTTAGCATAGGGGCGTGCAATTGTAGTCATATCAGACATTCGGCGCCCCCAGACTTAAAGTTTTGCAGTAATGTTGTCGAGAATGTCTTTGTGCGCATCTTTATCGATAGAACGCTCAAGGATCTTCTCAGCACCAGCAATCGCCAGAGTTGCAACTTGTTTGCGCAGCTCATCGCGGGCGCGGTTACGTTCAGCTTCGATTTCGGCGTCAGCTTGAGCAAGGATTTTCTGGCGTTCTGCCTGAGCTTCCTCGCGTGCTTCTTCCAAAATCATGGCTTTACGTTTATTCGCTGCCTCAATGACCTCAGTTGCTGTGCGCTTCGCTTCTTTCATTTGATCAGAAGCGTTGGCTTGTGCTAGGTCCAAATCTTTCTTTGCACGCTCAGCAGCTTGCAAACCGTCAGCAATTTTCTTCTGACGCTCTTCAATTGCGTTCATGATTGGCGGCCACACATACTTCATGCAGAACCACACAAACAGTGCGAATGAAATTGCTTGACCTAGCAGAGTTGCGTTCATATTCACAACAGCTACCCCTCTATATGGACTTAGTGTTAATCAATGACAAACCACGTGACGCGGTTTGTCTCTGGCAAAAAGTGATTAACCTAGTTGACCAACAAATGGGTTCGCAAAAGTGAATAGCAGTGCGATTACGATACCGATCATTGGAACCGCATCCAGCAGACCTGCAATGATGAACATTTTAACTTGCAGCATAGGAGCCATTTCTGGTTGACGTGCAGCGCCTTCCAGGAATTTACCGCCCAGAAGTGCGAAACCAATCGCAGTACCAAGAGAAGCAAGACCGACGATGATACCTACGGCGATTGCAGAAAAGCTCAGTAAAGTTTCCATTACTATCTCCAATTATTGTTGTTGGCTTATGAGCCCAAATAAAAGCTAAATATTTTTATTAATGATCACTGTCTTCGTGTGCCATTGACAGATATACGATTGTCAACATCATGAACACGAAAGACTGAATCAGAATTACCAGAATATGGAAAATAGCCCACGGTAGTGAACCCATCCATTGTAGCCACCATGGTAGCATTGCTGCGATAAGAATGAATACAACCTCACCCGCGAACATGTTACCGAATAGACGCATACCTAGTGACAGTGGTTTAGCAAGCAGCGATACCACTTCAATAAGCAGGTTAAACGGAATCATAACTGGGTGATTGAATGGATGTAACGCCAATTCTTTCGCAAACCCTCCCAGGCCTTTTACTTTGATGCTGTAGTAAATCATCAGAGCAAATACGCCCAGGGCCATAGCCATGGTGATGTTCACATCAGCAGAAGGAACCACCTTAAGATAAGGGATACCTAGCCAATGTTCTGCTGGATAAGGTAAGAAATCAATTGGCACTAAGTCCATGATATTCATTAGCAATACCCAACAAAAGATAGTCAGTGCCAGCGGTGCTATTAGCGGATTGCGTCCATGGAAGGTGTCTTTGACGTTGGTATCGACAAATTCAACCACTATTTCAACAAAACACTGTAGCTTGCCTGGTACACCTACTGTTGCTTTCTTCGCCACAGAACGGAACACACACAGGAAGATCAGTCCGGTAAACAAAGAAAAAAACAGGCTATCGATATGTACGTTCCAGAAACTTGTTTCCTCCGCGACCATACCTAGCTTGTATAACGATAGGTTGGAAAGGTGGTGTTCAATGTATCCGGACGATGTTAGCGCTTCACCTGGCGCAGCCATAACTCATCCTATTTTTTGTTGTTAATGAAAAGCACTGGTGCAAAGATATTAATACCCAGAACCAGCAAATAGGTTAGTTTTAGGGGAACAAGTTCCACCTGCATATACATGTAGGCTGCAGAGAACAGTGCGATAGTGATGAGGATTTTGAGTGCTTCACCCGTGTAGAAAGAGGCCGTGATGCGTTTTGCAGCCCGAGCTCCACTAAACATAAAAGCACACAGCGCAAACACTGCATTGGCGATGACAAATATGCCCCCGCCAATTAGCGCTGAAATTCCCCATTCAGCATTTACGGCAATCGCCATCCC
Source organism: Vibrio sp. H11 (assembly GCF_004804295.1). Lineage (NCBI taxonomy): Bacteria > Pseudomonadati > Pseudomonadota > Gammaproteobacteria > Vibrionales > Vibrionaceae > Vibrio > Vibrio sp. H11. The sequence goes on from NZ_SSHN01000018.1 coordinate 17,499, forward strand.
TGCTGCCACAACTATAGCCGCGCCAAACTGGATCATTAACAATCGCTTTGCAAGCTCTCGTCCTGGCCTAGCTAACGCAGCTACCATGTATTCGTACCTCTAGTAATATCCAACGCTTTTTTATTAAGGGCCGGAAATTGGCGAAAATTATACGGTGACGGCAACTGATTGCAATTACAACGCTGCAAAAAGTTACAATTTTGTTCACACATCGACATATTTCGCTTAAGAAAACTTATTTTGCACAATTGATTTAAATCAATTATCTCACTTAGCCCTGTAGCTTGGCAATCAATTGCTCGAATTTATGAGGTTCATCAAGATTTATCGTTATCTTCGACTTACCATTCTTCGAGCGGCTAATTGACACTTTCGCGCCGAGTTTTTCACTTAGATTTTGTGACATTTGTTGTATTTCTTCGTCTTCCACGACATTTTTTGCATCAGAAGTCTCAGAAAGGCACTTTTTCACCAGTTGTTCTGTCTGGCGTACGGTGAGTTGCTTTTTAGCGACCCGCTCTGCCACTTCGGCCTGCTGTTCACCTTCCAGCATCAACAGCGCACGGGCATGACCCATTTCCAGCTGCTTGGTTTCAACCAGGCGCTTCACGCTGTCGTCGAGCTGGTTGAGACGCAGCAGGTTACTCACGGTCGCGCGCGACTTACCGATCACATCCGCCACCTGCTGGTGGGTCAGTTTGAATTCGTCCTGCAGTCGCTCCAGCGCCTGGGCTTCTTCGATCACATTCAGATCTTCACGTTGGATGTTTTCGATCAGGGCCATCGCGATCGCGGCACGATCCTCGACCGCTTTGATCAAACACGGCACCTGTTTCAACCCGGCCTGACGTGCGGCGCGCCAGCGACGTTCGCCGGCAATAATTTCATACCCGCCCATGGTCAGCGGACGCACAACAATCGGCTGGATAATACCCTGGGACTGAATCGAAGCCGCCAGTTCTTCCAGCGCTTCTGCTGACATATCTTTACGGGGTTGGTAAATGCCCGGTTTGAGGCTGGTGATCGCGAGATCAGTCAACTGACCGTCGCTGGACAGGGCCTGACTGTGCGTGGCCAGCTGTTGTTTTTCACGCGCTACAGAGCTGGTTGACAAAAGTGCATCCAGCCCTTTTCCTAAACCACGTTTAGACATGTAAACGAATCCTTTAGTTGGAGTTATGCAGGTACTTCTTCACGACGCAGCATCTCGCCAGCTAACGCTAAATACGCTTTGGCTCCGGCAGAATACTTGTCGTAGTACATGGCAGGCTTGCCATGACTAGGCGCCTCGGCGAGGCGTACATTACGAGGGATAACGGTGCGGTACACTTTGTTGCCAAAGTGCTTTTTCAACTGATCAGAGACTTCATTCGCGAGGCGGTTACGAGGATCATACATGGTCCTGAGCAGACCTTCGATCTTAAGATTCTCGTTCACCACTGCCGCCAGCTTACTGATCGTATCCATCAAAGCCGTTAAACCTTCCAGGGCAAAGTACTCACATTGCATCGGTACCAGTACCGAATCGGCCGCAGCCATCGCATTGATTGTAAGAAGGTTTAAAGCCGGTGGACAATCGATAAAGATGAAATCATAGTTATCACGAACTGACGCGATAGCATTCTTGAGACGAACTTCACGGGCAAACACTTCCATCAGTTTGATTTCCGCGGCGGTCACATCACCATTAGCGGCAATCAAATCATAATGTCCCGTGGTTGTGCGGCACACCACTTCTTCAAATGGCGCATCTTCAACCAACAACTCGTACGCGGTTGCATCAACCTGGTATTTGTCGATGCCGCTCGCCATGGTGGCGTTACCCTGCGGGTCAAGATCGATCACCAGCACTTTACGCTTGGTGGCCGCCATTGACGCTGCCAAATTAATACAAGTTGTTGTTTTTCCTACGCCACCTTTCTGGTTGGCGATCGCTACGATTTTACCCACGGTAATGCCTCGCTGTTATCCCTTGCGAGATAAGATTACAAGATGACGCTCACCTTCCAACTCAGGAACTTTCAAAGCTTTGATGTCGGTCACAGAACACCATTCAGGTAACTGAGCGAGTTCGTCTTGGGGCAGCAGGCCTTTCAATGCCAGAAATACGCCGCTGTCTGCACAAGGCAGGTGATGACACCACTCTACCATATCTGTGATAGAAGCAAACGCACGACTTAGCACACCGTCAAATCCGCCTTGTGGATCGAACTCTTCCACCCGGCTCTGCACCGCAGTGACGTTGCAGATTTTCAGCTCGTGAATCACCTGTTTGATAAAGCGAATCCGCTTACCCAGGCTATCGAGCAGGACAAACGATTTGTCCGGATTCATGATCGCCAGCGGAATCCCCGGCAGGCCAGGGCCGGTGCCGACATCGATAAAGCGCTCGCCGCTCAGATGCGGGCTGACCACCATGCTGTCGAGGATATGCTTGACCAGCATCTCCAGCGGCTCACGCACTGAAGTCAGATTGTAGGCTTTATTCCATTTGTTGAGCATTTCGACGTAGCCGACCAGCTGTTGACGCTGTTGCTCAGAAACCTCCAGGGTCGTCTGAGCAATCAGCGCATCCAGTTTGATGCGCAATGGGTTCATCAGGCGGCTTCCCCTTTCTTCAACAGGCCATGTTTTTTCAGATGCACCAGCAGAATCGAGATCGCGGCCGGAGTAACACCGGAAATGCGTGATGCAATACCGATGCTTTCCGGTTTAGCGTTGTTCAGTTTCAACACCACTTCATTCGACAGGCCTTTAACGTCCTGGTAATCCAGATCCACCGGCAGCTTGGTGTGCTCATGGCGCAGCGATTTTTCAATCTCTTCCTGCTGACGCTGGATGTAACCTTCGTATTTAACCTGAATTTCCACCTGTTCCGCCGCTTCGCGATCCTCCAGGGCCGGCGCAAACGCTGGCAGAGAAGTGACCAGTTCGTAGGTCATCTCCGGACGACGCAGCAGATCTTCACCGCTCGCTTCGCGCGACATCGGGGTTTTCAGCAGCGCGTTGAGTGCTTCAACACCGTCCGATTTCGGATTCATCCAGGTCTCTTTCAGTCGCTGGCGCTCGGTTTCCATATTGTCGATTTTATGGTTAAAGCGAGCCCAGCGCTCATCACTGACCAGACCCAGTTCACGGGCTTTTTCGGTCAGGCGCAGGTCGGCATTGTCTTCGCGCAGCAGCAGACGGTACTCAGCACGTGAGGTAAACATACGGTACGGTTCCTGAGTGCCCATGGTGGACAGATCATCAATCAACACGCCCATGTATGCCTGGTCACGACGAGGGCTCCAGCCCTCTTTGTCCTGGCTGTACAAGCTAGCGTTAAGACCGGCCATCAGCCCCTGTGCCGCGGCTTCTTCATAGCCTGTGGTGCCGTTGATTTGACCGGCAAAGAACAGGCCTTGGATAAATTTGGTTTCATAGGTCTGTTTCAGGTCACGCGGATCGAAGAAATCGTATTCAATCGCATAGCCCGGACGCACGATATGGGCGTTTTCAAACCCTTTCATCGAACGAACAATCTGCAGCTGCACATCAAATGGCAGGCTGGTGGAAATACCGTTCGGATACAGTTCTGTTGATGTCAGGCCTTCCGGCTCAATGAAGATCTGATGGCTGTTCTTATCCGCAAAACGCATCACCTTGTCTTCAATCGACGGACAGTAACGCGGGCCAATCCCTTCAATCACACCGGCATACATCGGGCTGCGATCCAGGTTGGCACGGATCACATCATGAGTTTTCTCATTGGTATGAGTGATGTAACACGGAATTTGATGCGGATGTTGTTCACGGTTACCCATGAAAGAAAACACCGGCGTCGGATTATCACCGTGCTGCGTTTCCAGCACAGAAAAATCCACGCTGTTGGCATCGATACGTGGGGGGGTTCCGGTTTTGAGACGATCAACCCGGAACGGCAGTTCACGCAGGCGCTGAGCCAGAGCGATCGATGGAGGATCCCCGGCACGGCCACCAGAAAAGTTTTCCATCCCGATGTGGATCTTACCACCCAGGAAAGTTCCTACAGTCAGCACCACGGCTTTGGCGTGGAATTTAAGACCCATTTGAGTCACCACACCACGCACTTGATCGTTTTCGACGATCAAATCATCGGCGGCTTGCTGGAACAACGTCAGATTGGGCGTATTTTCCAGCGCGTTGCGTACGTACGCTTTGTATAACGCACGGTCAGCCTGAGCGCGGGTGGCACGTACTGCCGGCCCTTTAGACGCATTCAGGGTGCGAAATTGAATACCTGCGTGATCGATAGCTTGTGCCATCAGACCACCCATTGCATCCACTTCTTTAACTAAGTGGCCTTTACCAATACCACCAATGGCCGGGTTACAGGACATCTGGCCCAGGGTATCGATATTGTGCGTGAGAAGTAATGTGCGTTGGCCTGTACGAGCGGCTGCGAGTGCGGCTTCCGTTCCTGCATGACCGCCACCAACCACAATGACGTCAAATGTTTCGTGATAAAGCATGAACGACCTCAGGTATTCAATGAGACTACGGGAAAAATAAAAGGAGGCGTATTCTACCTTCTTTCCACTGGCTAGAAAATCGCTTTTGTGCTTTTTTACGCAAAGGACTTTCAAGTAAATAATATATAAAGATCTATATAGAGATCTTTTATTGGATCTATTATTAGGATCGACGATCTCTGTGGATAACCAGGAAATGATCAACAAGATCATGGATCTTTTCTGGATCGCAACTTGTGATCATCAACTGATCAGTACGAGGATTAGCTGGGATCAAAATGGGTAGTTATACACAGGGCCTCGCAGTGATCAAACTTGTTCTATGGATAACTATAGGTTGATCACCGGATAAGTTCAGACTTATGCACAGGCCAAGTGGTCAATAAACGTTCAATTGTTCGGGGTTTTTATCCCGACGGAACATGGCCGATTGGAAATGAGTAGGGCCAAATACGGTGGCAGCGGCCGTAACAGCCGCTCGCCAGAGGTTAAAAACGCTCAATCACGTCATTCAGCCACTCTTCGGCGGCATCTTCCGGTACCGGATGCTTCTGCACATCAATCAGCAGGCAGTCTGTCAGCGGGGTGGCGCCGATATCTTCCAACAGGTCATACGCGTGTTGTCCTGCCGCGCAGAACGTATCGTAGCTGGAATCACCGATGGCGATCACGGCGAACTGGAGATCCCGGGTATTGGGCGGGGTATTTTGCAGCGCCATGATGAAAGGCTGGATGTTATCCGGATACTCACCGGCACCATGGGTGGACGTAATGATCAGCCAGATACCTTGCGCCGGAATGTCGTTCAGATCGGGTTGATTGTGAATGGTGGTCTCTTTGCCCTGTTGTTCAAGCAGATCGCTGAGGTGATCGCCAACATATTCCGCGCTGCCTAAAGTACTGCCTGTGATGATATGAATCATAAGAACCCCGGTATGTGGTCATAAGATGGAAACATGGTAATTCAGGCTAGCAGAATACTAGGGTAAGTTGTGGATAGTAAAGGGCAAGATCATGTTTTGTCCATGAATAGAAAAGGATCCTTGCGGTGGGCAGAGTTATCCACAATGCATAACGGCCGGGGTGGGGGCGATGTGGGATCCACAAAAAAAACGGGCCTGACGCGTTAACGTCAGGCCCGCTGTGGGTATGTCGCCGCTTTACTTGCCGATACAGAACGACGAAAAGATGCGGCCAAGCAGATCATCGGAGCTGAATTCGCCGGTGATCTCATTGAGATGCTGCTGGGCGATGCGCAGTTCTTCGGCCAGGATTTCTCCTGCCATGTAGCCTTCAAGCTGCTGCTGACCGATGTCGAGGTGCTCAGCGGCGCGTTCCAGCGCATCCAGATGGCGGCGACGGGCCATAAAGCCACCTTCCTGATTGCCGGAGAAGCCCATGCACTCTTTGAGGTGGGTACGCAACGCATCGACGCCCTGACCTGTCTTGGCAGACAAGCGGATCAGGGTCGGCTGACTGACGTGGCAGATCCCCAGCGCTTCACTGGTTTGATCGACCTTGTTACGGATGACGGTCATGCCCATATGATCCGGCAGACGGTCGACAAAATCGGGCCAGATATCTTTCGGGTCGGTGGCATCGGTGGTGGTGCCATCGACCATAAACAGCACCCGGTCAGCCTGTTTAATTTCTTCCCAGGCGCGTTCAATACCGATTTTCTCGACCGCATCGGACGCTTCACGCAGACCGGCGGTATCGATGATGTGCAGCGGCATGCCATCAATATGGATGTGTTCACGCAGCACGTCCCGGGTGGTCCCGGCGATATCGGTCACAATCGCGGATTCTTTACCGGACAGCGCGTTGAGCAGGCTGGATTTACCGGCATTAGGGCGACCGGCAATCACCACCTTCATCCCTTCACGCATGATGGCGCCCTGGTTGGCTTCCTGACGCACTGCGCTGAGGTTGTCGATGATGGCCTGCAGATCGGCGGAGACTTTGCCGTCGGCGAGAAAGTCGATCTCTTCCTCAGGAAAATCAATCGCGGCTTCAACGTAGATACGCAGATGAATCAGAGACTCGACCAGGGTATTAATCCGCTTCGAAAACTGGCCCTGTAGCGATTGCAGCGCGGATTTAGCCGCTTCTTCCGAGCTGGCATCAATCAGGTCAGCAATGGCTTCGGCCTGGGTTAAGTCCAGCTTGTCATTGAGGAAAGCACGTTCGGAAAACTCACCCGGACGAGCCGGGCGGATGCCCGGCAGCGTCAGGATGCGTTTAATCAGCATGTCCATCACTACCGGACCGCCGTGACCCTGCAGCTCAAGCACATCTTCACCGGTAAACGAGTTCGGGTTGGGGAAGAACAGCGCGATGCCCTGATCGAGCTCTAAGCCATTGGCATCTTTAAATGGCAGATACTCCGCATAACGCGGTTTAAGGGGGCGTCCGGTCACCGCCAGTGCGACGTCCGCCGCTTTCGGGCCGGATACCCGGATAATGCCGACGCCGCCACGACCTGGTGCCGTAGCCTGCGCGACGATAGTTTCGGTAGTCATAACCTTACCTGTTACAGAATCGGATGAGTGTTATTGTAATCAGCGAGCAACAAAAAGGCGACCATCCGGTCGCCTTTGCTTATCCTGAGTGCTTACTTGGTTTTGCTGTGTAAGCCTTTTTTCTCCAGACCTTTGTAAATCAGATTCTGTTGAATCAGAGTCACAATGTTCGATACCAGCCAGTACAGAACCAAACCTGAAGGGAAGAACAGGAAGAAGAAGGTAAACATCACCGGCATAAAGGTCATGATCTTCTGCTGCATTGGATCGGTAATCGTGCTCGGGCTCATCTTCTGGATGAAGAACATGCTGACACCCATCAACAGTGGCAGGATGTAGTACGGGTCTTGTGCCGACAGATCGTGAATCCAGCCGAAGAACGGCGAATGACGCAGTTCGACCGATTCCATCAGTGCCCAGTACAGTGCAATGAAGATAGGCATCTGCAGGAAGATAGGCAGACAGCCGCCCAGCGGGTTCACTTTCTCTTTCTTGTACAGTGCCATCATCTCCTGGCTCATGCGCTGACGGTCATCACCGATACGCTCACGCATTTCCTGCAGTTTTGGTTGCAGCATGCGCATCTTCGCCATTGAGGTGTACTGTGCTTTAGTCAGCGGGTACATGGCACCACGCACGATAAAGGTCAGACAGATGATCGCCAGACCCCAGTTGCTGACCAGACCCTGAATGGTCGACAGCAGCCAGTGCAGAGGCTTGGCGATGAACCATAACCAGCCGTAGTCTACAACCAGATCCAGGTTTGGTGCGGTAGCCGCCATCTGGTCTTGCAGCTTAGGACCAACCCACAGCGTAGCTTTGAACTCTTGGTGCTGGCCGTTAGCAATGGTTTGATTCGGGATACGGATACCGATGTCGCCCAGATTGCCGATCACGCGTGAGTACAGGTTCGTCCCCGCTGCGTCACGTGGAATCCACGCGGTCGCAAAGTAGTGCTGGATCATCGCTGCCCAACCCTGGCCGTTTGGCAGGTTGATAGCCAGGTTGCGATCCTGCATGTCATCGAAGCTGTATTTCTGGTAACGGGTATTTTCACTTGAGTAAGCGCCGCCACGGTAAGTTGGCATTGCCAGGCTGCCGCCTGAATCAAGCAGGTTCTGACGCAGGTGTGCGTACATCCCCATGGTTGCGTTGTCGCCAGAGTTGTTGGCGACATCGTAAGTCACGTCGATTGCATAATCACCGCGTTTGAAAATAAAGGTTTTGGTGTACTCGATACCGTTTGACTGGTAAGTCATCGGAATACGCAGTTCATCCTGACCATCGGCCAGAGCAAAGCTGTCGCCGTCAACAGTGTAAGTCGGGCGGCTGTTGCTGCTCAGGTCAATACCTTGCGGGCCAATCAGGCCACTCTGGGCGATGAATTGGTGACCTTGGGTGTTTTTCAGCAGAACAAAAGCCTTGTCAGAGTTCAGCTCTTCAGCGTATTTGTTCAGTTTTGCCAGAACGACATCACCACCAACCGTGTCAATAGACAGAGTCAGTACATCCGTGGTGACTGTAATCACTTTTGCCGCAGCATTGGTTGGTGATGGTACCGGATCGAACTCATCGGCCAAAGAAGGTGCCGGAGCACTGCTGCTGGTTTGCGCCTGTTCAACCGCTTCAGGTGCCGGGTTCTTTGCTACTTGCCACTGTTGGAAAAGTAAAAAAGAAACCAGCGCCAAAGCGATCAGCAGGATATTACGTTGAGAATCCATCGTTATTTATCTCTGTCTTGTTTTTGGACTGGTGGAACGGGGTCAAATCCCCCTTCGTTCAAAGGGTGGCATTTTAATAGACGTTTGCCGGATAACCAACACCCTTTTACAAATCCGTGAGCTCTCAGCGCTTCTAACGCATAATTGGAGCAAGAGGGTGTAAATCGGCAGCGAGGGCCGATGAGTGGACTAATGAACCACTGGTATAGTTTGACTAAACCAATGGCTAACCACGAGAAGGGCGAGATAGGCGCTGCCATAACTTTTCGAACAAAGTAAACATTTCTTCATTGCTCAAATCTTGCGCGCTTTTTTTGGCAATCACAACAAAATCTTTGTTGGGTAACTGATGCTGATTGAGGCGGAAGCTTTCGCGGGCGAGACGTTTAAAGCGATTTCGACCAACGGCCGTTTTGATTTGCTTTTTTGGTACCGCTAACCCTAAACGAGGATGAGAAAGGTTATTATTGCGTGCAATGATAGTGAAATGAGGGGAGCCTGCTCGGTGAGCTTGCTGGAAGACGGTTTGGTAATGCTCGGGAGTTAACAAACGTAACTCCCGATTAAATGCGTACGTACTCAAAATAAGCTTACGATTATTTTGACAGGCGCTTACGGCCTTTTGCACGACGTGCATTGATTACTTTACGACCGTTCGCTGTCGCCATACGTGCACGGAAACCGTGAGTACGTTTGCGCTTTAGAACTGTAGGTTGAAAAGTGCGTTTCATTGTTAGTACCTTACTGATCAGTAGTTTCTAGGTTCATAAAACCCGGCGTGGGCAATATATCTTCTCTTTATATAAAGAAAGGACATTCCGACGCCTCTCAACAAAGAGGCGGAATTGTAATCACAGTCACAAAAGGTGTCAATGATTCGGTTTGCCGAAAGCGTAAAGCAAGTCCGAATTCGGTTTACTCTGCGCTTCATACTTTCCGGTCGGGCGATTATACGGAGTCTCGCTGAAATCTCAAGGATCCTTAGTCGATCCCGACCTGATTGAGGAACTTTTTCAGGCGCGGATCCTGTGGATGATTAAAAATATCCTGTGGAGAACCCTGCTCAACGATATTACCCTCGGCCATGAAGATCACCCGGTCCGCGACTTCTTTGGCAAATTGCATTTCATGGGTCACCACCAGCATGGTCTGGTGCTGGGTGGCGAGCTTTTTCATCAGGTTCAGTACTTCACCGACCCACTCCGGATCCAGCGCTGAGGTCGGTTCATCAAACAGCAGCAGTTCCGGCTGCAGCGCCATGGCGCGGCCGATACCGACCCGCTGCTGCTGGCCGCCGGACAGGGCGGCCGGATAGCTGTCGCCTTTGTCACCCAGACCTATGTCTTCCAGAATTTGCTGGGCACGGCCAAGCGCCTGATCTTTTTTCCAGCCGCGCACCGTGATAAGGCCTTCAGCAATGTTCTGGCGCGCAGTCTGGTGGGCAAACAGGGCGTAGTTCTGAAATACGAAGCCGGTTTTGCGGCGCAGGGCCAGCACTTCCGCCTTGCTGTGGTTCTGGCTGTCGACGCTGACATCATCGATGGTGATGGTGCCGCGATCGGCCTGCTCAAGGAAGTTGACGCAGCGCAGCAGGGTCGATTTACCGGTACCGCTGGAGCCGATAATGACGATGATTTCGCCTTGTTCGATCGAGATATCAATCCCTTTCAGGACTTCACTCTGGCCAAAGCGTTTGTGAATATTGCTCAGTTTGATCATCGTGCATACGCCTTATTGAGTTTGTTTTCGGCCCAGGTCTGAATGCGGGTCAGAATCACGACCACACCCCAGTAGATCAGTGCTACGGCCAGGAAGGCTTCAAAGAAGCGGAAACTGGACGAGGCTTCCATTTGTGCCTTGGCCATGATTTCGGCCACACCAAAGGTAAACGCCAGTGAAGTCGATTTGATCATGTCGATAAAGTAGTTCATCAGCGAAGGCAGGGCGACGCGACTGGCCTGAGGCAGAATGATACGGCGCATCGCCTGACCGGTGGTCATACCGACTGACAGACTGGCTTCCATCTGGGTTCGGTCAATACCTATGATGGCGGCGCGAATGGTTTCAGCCATATAGGCCGCAAAGTGCAGAGTGAGGCCAATCACCGCGGCGCTGAACGCGTCAATGCCGACCAGGATCGGAAAAATCTGTGGCAGACCATAATAAAGCAGGAACATTTGTACCAGCAGTGGTGTTCCGCGGAAGAAACTGATGTACAGCTGACAGAGCGGTTCCAGTACCGGGATCTTGAACACGCGAATATTGGCCAGCAGCACCGACAGAATCAGCGCGAAAATCATGCCCAGTGCGGCCATTTCCATCGTGGTGCTGAGATACTTGAGCAGTATCGGCATCAGCCCCAGCATGTATTGAAAATCAAAGCCCATTTACTTCCCCTCAAAGACAGCAAAAGGCGGAATCCTGCGATTCCACCTTTTTAGATTGGTCGGTTGATGACGATTATTGAGTAATATCGGTACCAAACCATTTTTCTGAAATCTGGCTCAGTGTACCGTCTGCGCGCATCGCAGCAAGTGCCTGGTTCACTTCAGCTTGCAGTTTTTGGCCTTTTTCGTTGTTAACAAACGGCCAGGCGTTCTCGATGGTTTCAAATGGTGAACCGGCCAGTTGCAGTGGCAGCCCTGTTTTATCAATCACTTCCAGTACTGAAAGGCGGTCCATGACAAATGCATCGGCACGGCCCATCGCGACGTCACGCTCAAAACCGGTGTCATAGGTTTTAATGTTGATTTTGCCGTCGGTATCGTATTTGCGCAGCAGTTGTTCAAAGTTAGAGCCCAGATTAACCGCCACGGTTTTGCCGGCCAGATCTTTAATGCCCTGAATGCTGTCGTTACCCTTGCGTACTGCAATTTGAGCACCATCAATCACGTACGGGTCAGAGAACAGGTATTTGGCCTGGCGCTCTTTGGTGATGGTGATCTGGTTTGAGATGGTATCGATACGACCGGTTTCCAGCAGACCAAACAGGCCGGAGAAGTTCGAAGTCACATATTCGACATGATAATCGTTACGTTGACCGATTTCGTTCCAGACATCGACTTCAAAACCTTGCAGTTGATCCTGCTTAACGAAAGTAAACGGGAAGTAACGGCCTGACATGCCGACTTTGATGTCCGTTGCTGCCTGTACGGTGGCGGCAGAAAGCGCCAGTGCGGCCACTGCCAGTTTAATCCAGTTTTTCATCTTGTGACTCCTCATTATTTTAGTGTCTCATTTTACTGTTGAATTTCTCAATAGAAGAAATAACTAGTGGTTATTAGCCATAACTATATTATGCCGCTATTTTGGGGATAACTTGGATGAATTTTCCAGCATGTGGATCATTATGTGGGTAAATATAGGACTAATTGCCAGGATCCGGCAGATTGGCTCGAAAACATTGTGAATAACTTGGATCTTATTCACTGGATCGTGGATCAATCGCTGGCGATCTGAGTTATCAACAGGTAGAATTGCCAGTCTTTACCGATCATTGATTTAGAGTGAGGGAATTGTGTCATCTTCGCTATGGTTGCAGTGTCTGCAACAGCTACAAGAAGAGCTGCCAGCCGCAGAATACAGCATGTGGGTCCGTCCGTTACAAGCGGAGCTCAATGACAATACTCTCACTTTGTTTGCGCCTAACCGCTTCGTACTCGACTGGGTACGCGACAAGTACATCAACAACATCAACCGACTGCTGAAAGAGCATTGCGGTCAGGATGTACCAAGCCTGCGTTTTGAAGTCGGCAGCCGCCGGGTGCAAGCACCCAAACCGGCACCGGTCCGTACTGCGGCCGACGTGGCGGCCGAATCTTCAGCTCCTGCTCAACTGGCGCGTCGTCAGCCGATCAATAAAACCTGGGATGATGATGCTGCGGCAGCGGCCGACATCATGCACCGCTCTAACGTGAACCCGAAACACAAGTTCAATAACTTCGTGGAAGGTAAGTCGAACCAGCTTGGTCTGGCGGCGGCACGTCAGGTGTCGGACAATCCGGGCGCGGCGTATAACCCGCTGTTTCTGTACGGTGGTACCGGCCTGGGTAAAACTCACCTGCTGCATGCGGTCGGCAATGCTATCGTGGATAACAACCCGAACGCTAAAGTGGTGTACATGCACTCTGAGCGTTTCGTGCAGGACATGGTGAAAGCGCTGCAGAATAACGCGATTGAAGAGTTCAAACGCTACTACCGCAGTGTCGATGCACTGCTGATCGATGATATTCAGTTTTTTGCCAACAAAGAGCGTTCGCAGGAAGAGTTCTTCCACACCTTTAACGCGCTGCTGGAAGGCAACCAGCAAATTATCCTCACTTCTGACCGTTATCCGAAAGAGATTAACGGGGTGGAAGATCGCCTCAAATCGCGTTTTGGCTGGGGTCTGACGGTGGCCATTGAGCCGCCGGAGCTGGAAACCCGGGTCGCGATTCTGATGAAAAAGGCGGAAGATCACCAGATTCATCTGCCCGACGAAGTGGCGTTCTTTATCGCTAAGCGTCTGCGCTCCAACGTGCGTGAGCTGGAAGGCGCACTCAACCGGGTGATCGCCAACGCCAACTTTACCGGCCGTCCGATCACGATTGATTTCGTGCGCGAAGCGCTGCGCGATCTGCTCGCACTGCAGGAAAAACTGGTCACCATCGACAATATTCAAAAGACCGTTGCCGAGTACTACAAGATTAAAGTCGCGGATCTGCTGTCAAAACGCCGCTCGCGTTCGGTTGCCCGTCCGCGTCAACTGGCCATGGCGTTATCGAAAGAACTCACCAACCACAGCCTGCCGGAAATCGGCGATGCGTTTGGTGGCCGTGACCACACCACGGTGTTACACGCCTGTCGTAAAATCGAACAGCTGCGTGAAGAGAGCCACGATATTAAGGAAGATTACTCCAACCTGATTCGTACGCTTTCTTCCTGATTCGCGCTATGCTTAGCGCTGATTTTTCGCGTCGTATATCCAATATCGTTTAAGAGCACACTATGAAATTTACGATTGAACGTAGTCACTTCATTAAACCACTGCAACAAGTGTCGGGAACCATTGGCGGCCGGGCCACGTTGCCGATTTTGGGTAACCTGTTGCTAAAAGTGGCAGACAATCAGTTGTCGATGACCGCGACCGATCTGGAAGCGGAGCTGATCAGCCGCGTGACGCTGGAAGGGGACTTTGAAGCGGGCAGTATTACTGTACCGGCGCGTAAGTTTCTCGACATTTGTCGCGGCTTGCCGGATGCGGCGGTGATCACAGTGCTGCTGGAAGGTGACCGGGTTCAGGTTCGCTCCGGCCGCAGCCGCTTCTCGCTGGCAACCTTACCGGCCAATGATTTCCCTAATATCGAAGACTGGCAGAGCGAGGTCGAGCTGACTTTAAGCCAGGGCGATCTGCGCAGCCTGATTGAGAAAACCCAGTTTTCGATGGCTAACCAGGATGTGCGTTACTACCTCAATGGTATGCTGTTTGAAATCGACGGCAGTACCCTGCGCAGCGTAGCGACGGATGGCCACCGTATGGCGGTCTCCCAGACCCCGCTGGCGGGCGATTTTGCCCACAAGCAGATCATCGTACCGCGCAAAGGTGTTCTGGAGCTGGTCAAGCTGCTGGATGCGCCGGAACAGCCTGTGACGATTCAGATTGGTGCGGCTAACCTGCGTGCAGAAGTGAACAATTTTATCTTTACTTCAAAGCTGGTTGACGGCCGTTTCCCTGATTATCGCCGCGTATTGCCGCAAAGTACCAACAAAACGCTGACCGCCGGCTGTGATGAGCTGCGTCAGGCATTTTCCCGTGCGGCGATTCTTTCCAATGAAAAATTCCGTGGCGTACGGGTTAACCTGGCCGACAGCGAAATGCGCATTACCGCCAATAACCCGGAGCAGGAAGAAGCGGAAGAGATGCTGGATGTCGGCTTTGAAGGCGATGCAATTGAAATCGGCTTCAACGTCAGCTATGTACTGGACGTGCTCAATACGCTGCGCTGTGACAATGTGCGGGTGTCGATGTCGGATGCTAACGCCAGTGCGCTGATTGAAAACGTCGATGACGACAGCGCCATGTATGTGGTAATGCCAATTCGCCTCTAGTGCTCGGCTCACATACATCATGCCTCTTACTCGTTTGATTGTTCAGCAGTTTCGCAATATTAAAGCCTGTGATATCGATTTATCATCAGGCTTTAACTTTCTTATTGGCCCCAACGGCAGTGGTAAAACCAGTGTACTGGAAGCGATTTATCTACTCGGTCACGGCCGCTCTTTTAAAAGCTCACTGACTGGCCGGGTTATTCAGAATGACTGCCCGGAACTGTTTGTGCACGGGCGTTTTTTGACCTCGGATCAATTTGAGCTACCCATTGGCATTAATAAGCAGCGTGATGGCTCGACAGAGGTTAAAATAGGCGGTCAGTCTGGGCAGAAGCTCGCCCAGTTGGCGCAGGTTCTGCCGCTGCAACTCATTCATCCGGAGGGGTTTGATTTGCTGACGGACGGGCCGAAAAATCGCCGTGCCTTTATCGACTGGGGCGTCTTCCACAGCGAAAAAGGTTTCTTTGATGCCTGGGGGCGTTTCAAGCGGCTCAATAAACAGCGCAATGCACTGCTGAAAACCGCGACCCGCTACCGTGAACTCAGTTACTGGGATCAGGAGTTGGCCCGGTTGGCACACAATATTGACCAGTGGCGTGCAGCGTACATCGAGCAGATGAAAGGCGTGGCCGAAGAGCTGTGCCGCACCTTTCTGCCCGAATTTGACATCAGCCTCAAGTATTACCGGGGCTGGGACAAAGACACTCCGTATCACCAGATACTGGAGAAGAACTTTGAACGTGACCAGTCTCTGGGCTACACGTTCAGTGGTCCGAACAAAGCCGATTTAAAAATCAAGGTGAACGGGACGCCGGTAGAGGATGTTCTGTCACGCGGTCAGCTGAAACTCATGGTCTGCGCCCTGCGTGTTGCACAAGGGCAGCATCTGACCGAACTGACCGGGAAGCAATGCATCTATTTGATTGATGATTTTGCTTCCGAACTCGATAGCCAACGTCGTAAGCGCCTTGCTGACTGCTTAAAAGCGACGGGGGCACAAGTTTTTGTAAGTTCTATTACTGAAAGCCAGGTTGCCGACATGATCGAGTCAAATAGCAAGATGTTTCATGTGGAACATGGCACAATAGGGCAAGGATAAATAGTGAGAGAGTAACTCATGTCGAATAATTACGATTCATCGAGTATTAAAGTACTGAAGGGTCTCGACGCGGTACGTAAGCGTCCGGGGATGTACATCGGCGACACTGATGATGGCACCGGTCTGCACCACATGGTATTTGAGGTGGTGGATAACTCGATTGATGAAGCGTTAGCGGGTTACTGTAAAGATATCATCGTGACGATTCACGAAGATAACTCAGTATCGGTCAGCGATGATGGTCGTGGTATTCCAACCGAACTTCACGAGGAAGAGAATGTTTCCGCGGCAGAAGTGATCATGACAGTACTGCACGCCGGCGGTAAGTTTGACGATAACTCCTACAAAGTATCCGGTGGTTTGCACGGGGTAGGTGTGTCGGTGGTGAACGCGCTGTCTGAGAAGGTGGAGCTGACCATTCACCGTGGCGGCCATATCCATACCCAAACCTATCACCACGGTGTACCGCAAAATCCACTGACCGTGGTAGGCGACACTGATCTGAGCGGTACCAAAGTCCGTTTCTGGCCAAGTGCGGAAACCTTTACCAACATTGAATTCCACTACGATATTCTGGCTAAGCGTCTACGCGAGCTCTCTTTCCTGAACTCCGGCGTGTCTATCAAGCTGGTGGATGAGCGTGACAGCAAGCAGGACCACTTCATGTATGAAGGCGGTATCCAGGCGTTTGTCAGCCACCTTAACCGCAACAAAACCCCGATTCATGAGAAAGTATTCCACTTTGTGCAGGAGCGTGAAGACGGGATCAGTGTGGAAGTGGCGATGCAGTGGAATGACAGCTTCCAGGAAAGCATTTTCTGTTTCACCAACAACATTCCACAGCGCGATGGTGGTACCCACCTGGCCGGTTTCCGTGCGGCGCTGACCCGTACCCTGAATACCTACATGGATAAAGAGGGTTACAGCAAGAAAGCCAAGACGGCGACCTCGGGGGATGATGCGCGTGAAGGCCTGACGGCTGTGGTTTCGGTTAAAGTTCCGGATCCGAAATTCTCCAGCCAGACCAAAGATAAACTGGTTTCGTCGGAAGTGAAATCGGCGGTGGAATCGGCGATGGGCGAGAAGCTGAACGATTTCCTGGCCGAGCACCCGAATGAAGCGAAAACCGTATGTAGCAAGATCATCGATGCGGCCCGTGCCCGTGAAGCGGCGCGTAAAGCACGTGAGATGACACGCCGTAAAGGTGCGCTGGATCTGGCCGGTCTGCCGGGTAAACTTGCCGATTGCCAGGAGAAAGATCCTGCGCTGTCTGAACTCTACATAGTGGAGGGTGACTCTGCGGGCGGTTCCGCCAAGCAGGGCCGTAACCGTAAGAACCAGGCGATTCTGCCGCTGAAGGGTAAAATCCTTAACGTTGAGAAAGCACGCTTCGACAAAATGCTCTCTTCTCAGGAAGTGGCAACGCTGATCACCGCGCTCGGCTGTGGTATCGGCCGTGATGAGTACAATCCGGATAAACTGCGTTACCACAACATCATCATCATGACCGATGCGGACGTTGATGGTTCACACATCCGTACTCTGCTGCTGACCTTCTTCTACCGTCAGATGCCGGAGCTGATTGAGCGTGGTTACATCTACATTGCTCAGCCACCACTATTTAAAGTGAAAAAAGGCAAACAAGAGCAGTACATCAAAGATGAAGAAGCGATGAACCAGTACCAGATTGCTCTGGCGCTGGATAACGCTGCGCTGCATGTTAACCCTGAAGCACCGGCCATGGCGGGGGCGTCACTGGAAAAACTGGTGCAGGATTACCACGCCGGTATCAAGCTGGTGGAGCGCATGAGCCGCCGTTACCCGTATGCACTGATTCATGAGTTTATCTACACCCCGCGCCTGACCGCGCAGCAGTGTCAGAACCAGGCTGAGGTTCAGACCTGGACTGAGCAACTGGTGACTCAGCTCAATGACAAAGAGTCTGGCGCTAACCAGTACAGCTTTGTGGTCGAGCACAATGAAACCACAGGTGCGTACTCACCAAAAGTGAAAGTGCGTACCCATGGTGTGACTCATGATTATCTGCTGAGTGTTGATCTGCTGAACTCGAAAGAGTACGCCAAACTGGCGGATCTGTCAGAAGCGATGAATGGTCTGATTGAAGAGGGCGCTTACATTCAACGTGGTGAGCGGACTCAACCGGTGAGCAGCTTTGTTGAAGCGCTCGACTGGCTGATTAAAGAGTCACAGCGTGGTCTGAGCCGTCAGCGCTATAAAGGTCTGGGCGAGATGAACCCTGATCAGCTGTGGGAAACCACCATGGATCCGGAAACGCGCCGCATGATGCAGGTGACGATTGAGGATGCCGTCGGTGCTGATGAACTGTTTACCACACTGATGGGTGATCAGGTTGAACCGCGTCGCGCGTTCATTGAAAACAACGCCCTGAAAGTGGCGAACCTGGATGTCTAGTTGCCAGCTTGGTTAACCGATACAGCAAGAGTTAACCACCCAAGCATAAGAAAGCAGCGCCTTGAGCGCTGCTTTTTTTTGCCGTGTTTTCCGCCAATTCGGCGCGCTGATATTCCCCAGGCTGCTACGCAAAAAACATTGCGGCATTTTTGATGAGCGGCAAACGGTTTGCGCAGAGGAAGGCGAGTAGGTGCGGCAGACAATGCAAAAAATTTTAATCTGCGCGCTTGAAAGTGAATTTTGCGTCCTTATATCTGTGTTGTAGGGAGATGCCAGACGGGTCTCCCGCAGCCACCCACCTTTTCGCTCTTGAGAGGAAAAGGCCGGCTGCTCAACCCAACCGGGCATGCTCAGGTCATATGAGTGAGTGATGCCACTTAACACACTGTTAAGACTATTGCTTAAGAAAGAGGATAGGATATGAGAACTGTTGATTTTACTCCGCTGTACCGTAATGCGATTGGTTTTGATCGCCTGCTGAACATGATGGAAGCAGGCGGCGCCAAAAACACCCAGGGCGGTTACCCTCCGTACAACATCGAGCAGCAGCAAGAGAATAAATACCGTATCACCATGGCGGTAGCCGGTTTCGCCGAGCAGGATCTGGATATTACCCAGCACGAAAATACTCTGATTGTGCGTGGTGAGCGGGCACCAGAAGAGAACAAAAACTATATCTACCAGGGCATTGCGGAACGCGACTTTGAGCGTAAGTTCCAACTGGCGGATTATGTCAAAGTGGTGGGTGCGCAGATGGAAAAAGGTCTGCTGCACATTGATCTGGAGCGGGAAATTCCGCAGGCGATGCAGCCACGTAAAATCGCCATCAACGGCCAGCAACTGATTGGCGACGAGTAACCGCGAGCGCTGATACTCAGCGTGTGGTTGTGACAGGCAAATAACACGATGGCCCGCAGATGCGGGCCTTTTGCTGTCTGGCGCAGGGCTATCAGCCTTGCTGGTAGGCTTTCGCCACTTCTTCAGCGATGATGGCAATGCCTTGTTGCATCGCTTCATCACTTTGCACATAGTTCATGCGCAGGCACTGGTGCGCATGATCCCAGTCTTCTTTCTGGCCGATAAAGAAATACTCTCCCGGTACAATCAGCACACCGCGTGCTTTGAGACGGCGGTACAGCTCCATGGTGGTGATCGGCAGTTCATCAAACCACAGCCACAGGAAAATCGCACCTTCCGGTTTATGAATACGGAAGCGCGGATCCGGCATGGCCTGTTGCAACAGTTCAACCGCACGTTGTGATTTCTGGCGGTAGAACGGCTTGATGATGTCCTGACTGACGCGCAGCAGATCGCCTTTTTCGATCATACGGTGCGCCAGAGCCGGGCCGACACTGCCTGGTGCCAGGCTGATGATGCCATTCATGTTGGCCAGGGCTTTAGTCACTTCCTCGCTGGCAATAATGATCCCGCAGCGTACACCCGGCAGGCCGAGTTTCGACAGGCTCATGCACAGAATGGTGTTGTCGTTCCAGAATGGCTGCACATCTTCAAAAATGATATTCGGGAACGGCAGACCGTAAGCATTATCAATAATCAGCGGAATGTTATTGGCGCGAGCCAGCTGATCCAGTTTATGCACTTCTTCATCGGTCAGGACATTGCCGGTCGGGTTAGTCGGGCGCGAGGCACAGATAGCGGCGACCGACTCATCCACCTGCAGCTGTTCGAAGTCAACGTGATATTTGAACAGCCCGTTATCAAGCAGCTCGATTTCCGGATGGTAGGACACGAAGATATCTTCATCGATCCCCGCATCGCCATAACCGATGTATTCCGGTGCCAGCGGCAGCAGAATCTTCTTATGGCTGCCATCTTGCTGTTTCCCGGCCAACAGGTTGAACAGGTAGAAAAAACCGCTCTGACTGCCGTTGGTCAGGCTGATGTTTTGCTCGCTGATATCCCAGCCGTAGGTGTCACGCAGCAGTTTAGCCAGCGCCTTAATAAAGACGTCTTTGCCCTGCGGGCCGTCATAGTTGGTCATCGCGGCAATCAGCGAGCCGTCTTCGAGCATGTCCTGGCTGGCGAGTTTGAAGTAATCGAGCATGGCCGGAATGGCCGCCGGGTTACCGCCACCCAGCATGATCGCGCCTGGCGTGCGCAGACCATCGTTTAAATCGTCCATTAACTGGGTAATACCGGAGTACCGGTTAAATTTTTCGCCAAAAGTTGAAAACTGCATTGCTCGACTACCTGATGAGTTGTGTTTGTATATTTTAGTTTAGCGGGAAGAATATCCGCCATTTCGCTTGATTCTTGAACATACCGCAATGCTTTTGGCAGGCAAAGTACTATTTTGTTTTAGATCAAAAAACAAGGCCAACTCCGGGAAGTTGGCCTTGTTAACAGGGGATAGTAACGCTGAACTTATTTCTGCAGCAGTGAGATGTCCGCCACTTGCAGGAACAGGTTACGCAGGTTATTAAGCAGGGTGAGGCGGTTTTTCTTCAGCGCTTCATCGTCTGCCATCACCATGACGTTATCAAAGAACGCATCGACCGGCTCACGCAGTTCAGCCAGCTGGCTCAGCGCTTGCTGGTAGTTACCGGTCGCAAACGCCGGCTCCAGCGCTTCGGTCATGATTTCAACACTTTCCGCCAGCGTCTTCTCAGCGTCTTCCTGCAGCAGAGCCAGGTCAATCTCTTGCGCCAGTTCACCGTCGAACTTAGCCAGAATATTACCTACCCGTTTGTTGGCTGCCGCCAGTGATTCTGCGGCTTCCAGAGCACGGAAGTGCGAGACGGCTTTCACGCGCTGGTCGAAATCAGCCGGTTTGGTCGGGTTACGCGCCAGCACCGCCTGGATGATGTCGACACTAAAGCCTTCGTCTTGGTACCAGGCACGGAAGCGGCCGAGCATGAATTCAATCACATCCTGCTCAACGTTGGCGTTGGTCAGGCGGTCAGCGAACAGAGATTTCGCTTTTGCTACCAGGTCAACCAGATCCAGGTTGTAGCCGTATTCAACGATGATACGCAGTACACCCAGTGAAGCGCGACGCAAAGCGAACGGGTCGCTGCCTTTTGGTGCCTGACCGATACCGAAGATACCGACAATGGTATCCAGCTTGTCAGCCATGGCCAGCGCAGAGGAGACACCGTTGCCTGGCAGATCATCACCGGCGAAACGCGGCATGTACTGCTCATTCAGCGCTACGGCTACTTCTTCGGCTTCGCCGTCGTGACGTGCGTAGTGCATACCCATGACACCCTGGGTGTCGGTGAACTCGAACACCATCGAGGTCATCAGGTCACATTTCGCCAGCAGGCCGGCACGTTTAGATTTTTCCACATCGGCGCCAATCTGGTCAGCAATGTAGCCAGCCAGTTCGGTGATGCGATCGGTTTTGTCTTTAATGGTCCCGAGCTGCTTCTGGAAAATGGCTTGCTCCAGTTGTGGCAGACGGTCAATCAGCGGACGCTTCCGGTCAGTGTTGAAGAAGAACTCGGCATCGGCCAGACGCGGACGAACCACTTTCTCGTTACCTTCAATCACGAAACGTGGTTGTTTCGATTCGATGTTGGAGACGAAGATGAAGTTCGGCAGCAGCTGGCGATTTTCGTCGTAAACCGGGAAGTACTTCTGGTCACCCTTCATGGTGTATACCAGGGCTTCAGCCGGAACTTTCAGGAATTCCTGCTCGAATTTTGCCGTCAGTACTACCGGCCATTCGACCAGTGATGCCACTTCTTCGACCAGATCATCTTCCAGATCGGCGACACCGCCAACGGCCGCGGCCGCTTTTTGTGCGTCGGCCAGGATGATCGCTTTACGTTCATCGTAATCGGCCATCACTTTACCGCGCTCTTTGAGGATCTGCGGGTACTGATCAGCTGAGTCGATAGTGAATTCGGCTTCGCCCATGAAACGGTGACCGCGGATAGTGCGTGCCGATTGCACGCCGAGGATTTCACCTTCGATCAGGTCGCTGCCAAACAGCATGGTCAGGGTTTTGACCGGACGG
Organism: Vibrio sp. H11; assembly: GCF_004804295.1. Classification (NCBI taxonomy): domain Bacteria; kingdom Pseudomonadati; phylum Pseudomonadota; class Gammaproteobacteria; order Vibrionales; family Vibrionaceae; genus Vibrio; species Vibrio sp. H11. The sequence continues at coordinate 39,836 of NZ_SSHN01000018.1, forward strand.
ATAAACTGGGTTTCTTTGTCGGCCCAGCGCATCGGCTTGGCAATCGGCAGATTGTTGAGTGCTTTGTCAGCCAGCTCAGCCAGGATTTCACTGGTGCTCTGACCGATGACTTCCTGTTTGAACAGCAGCCATTCACCTTTGTCGGTGGTCAGACGCTCAGCCTGTTCAACCGTGATACCACAACCGCGTGCCCAGCCCTGAGCGGCTTTAGTCGGGTTGCCGTCAGCATCGAATGCCGCACTGACTGCCGGACCACGTTTTTCAACCACTTTGTCGGCCTGACGCTCGGCCAGGTCGGCCACTTTCAGGGCCAGACGGCGTGGTGCTGCATACCATTTTACACCCTGGTGGGCGATATCAGCTGTTTGCAGCTCGGCTTCGAAGTTGGCTGCAAACGCTTCAGCCAGAGTACGCAGTTGCGTTGGTGGCAGCTCTTCGGTACCCAGCTCAATTAAAAATTCTTTTGCCATGTGACGTCTTCCCCTTACTTCTGGTCGGATGGTTTGCACATCGGGAAGCCCAGAGCTTCACGTGAGGCGTAGTATGCCTCGGCTACCGATTTGGTCAGGTTACGGATACGCAGAATGTAACGCTGACGCTCGGTGACCGAAATGGCTTTACGCGCATCGAGCAGGTTGAAAGCGTGGCCCGCTTTCAGAATGCGCTCGTAAGCCGGCAGAGGAAGTGGTTTTTCCAGCGCGATCAGGTGCTGACACTCTTTTTCACACTGATCAAAGAAACCAAACAGGAAGTCGACGTCGGCGTGTTCAAAGTTGTAGGTCGACTGTTCTACTTCGTTCTGGTGGAAGATGTCGCCGTAAGTCACTTTACCCAGCGGACCGTCAGTCCAGACCAGGTCATACACAGAATCGACGCCCTGAATGTACATCGCCAGACGTTCAATACCGTACGTGATTTCGCCGGTGACCGGTTTACATTCCAGGCCGCCCACTTGCTGGAAGTACGTAAACTGGGTGACTTCCATGCCGTTTAACCAGACTTCCCAGCCCAGACCCCAGGCACCCAGAGTCGGGTTTTCCCAGTTGTCTTCCACAAAGCGGATATCGTGGACACGCGGGTCCAGTCCCAGCACTTCCAGTGAGCCCAGGTACAGTTCCTGCAGATTATCCGGAGAAGGTTTGATCACTACCTGGAATTGGTAGTAGTGCTGCAGGCGGTTCGGGTTCTCACCGTAGCGGCCGTCAGTCGGACGGCGGGATGGTTGAACGTACGCTGTTGCCATCGGCTCAGGACCGATAGCACGCAAGCAAGTCATTGGGTGAGAAGTACCTGCCCCCACTTCCATATCCAGTGGTTGAACGATGGTACAGCCTTGTTGGGCCCAATAATCCTGCAGCGCGAGGATCATACCCTGAAAGGTTTTGATGTCGTATTTTTGCATAGTCAGGTTCGCGCGATTCTTTTGTCTGAAGTGATAAAAAATAACAATCAAGTATACCGAGTTCTGCCCCGACAAAGTAGAGGAAATCTTGCTTAATTAATCGGCAAAAATCTCTTTTAATGGAGTTTTTGTCGTTTAAGCTGCTTAAATTTCCCACTTGTCGCTTTTTTGCCACCCAAGGCTTGTACTCTGCGTCTGGGCTGGATAGAATCCGGTTCGTCTTTGGGGAGTAGCTTATCGAACCTGCAGCCACGCAGTTCGGTTCGTCCGTCAACATAATTGGTGCCAAATCACCATGGCGTTCGAGACACGGCACACGCTGTGTTTAGCAAGACCTTAGACAAACAACACGAACCGGGGTGGGGCGTGGCGTTTGTCTATGGTTTTATAATAATCCCGCCCCATTGAGCAAGTCGTGAGCGTTTTAGCTATTTCAATTACTACCGTTGCGCTGGCAGAAATCGGGGATAAAACCCAGCTGCTATCTCTGTTACTGGCCAGCCGGTACCGTAAACCTATTCCTATTATTGCCGCTATTTTTGCTGCTACCATCGCCAACCATGCGTTAGCTGCCTGGCTCGGTGTTGTCGTAGCGGATTACCTGGCGCCGGAAGTTCTTAAATGGGTGCTGGTGGCCAGCTTCCTGGCGATGGCGGGTTGGGTGCTGATCCCGGATAAACTCGATGATGATGAAGAGATCTCCAATCGTGGTCCCTTTGTTGCCAGCTTTATTGCTTTCTTTGTGGCGGAAATCGGTGACAAAACTCAAATTGCGACCTCGATTCTCGGCGCGCAGTATGCTGATGCGCTGACCTGGGTGGTGCTGGGGACGACGATTGGTATGCTGCTGGCTAACGTGCCTGTGGTGCTGATCGGTAAATTGTCGGCGGATAAAATGCCGCTTGGCCTGATCCGTAAAGTGACAGCGGCGCTGTTCCTAGTGCTGGCGCTGGCTGCGGCCTTTTTCTGATTCCGAGTGAGCTGATTCAGAGCGTGACAGAGGCCAAACTTGTCGGCCGCAGAGCATGCTAGGGTAAGGATAACCATCACCGCAAGAGGGAAGGTTTATGCTGACACGTTATATGGGAATGAGCGCCAAGAGTCAGAGTTATCTGTTTAGCTTTGGTCTGGCACTGACGTTACTGGGGATGTCGTTAACCGATATGTGGCTACCCATGGTGGTGGGGGCCATTATCATGACAGGTTTAACCGTCGAGTCCTGGATTCGCGTCGCGCACATCATTCCGCTGCATGAAGAGATGCGTGCCATGCAGCAACAGCTATATAGGCTGCAGGCCGAAATCCGCACACTGGAACAACAAGATTAAACAAAAGGCTGCCTCAGGCAGCCTTTTTTGATCGTTAACCCGTATCCAGCCATCATTGTGGATGATGAGGGATTCCCGCGCTGCTGGTTTAAACCAGCAGCGGAGCTTTAAATCAGGCCGGAGCAGCCGTCACGCCAGGCCTTTCTTTATCAGGAACTGGTAGGGCAGTTCATCGGTCTTGGCTGCCAGCAACTGGTGGTCCATAAAACGGCAGAAACTCGGGATATCGCGCGTGGTAGACGGGTCGTCTGCTTTAATCAGCAGTACGTCGCCGTCTTGCATGGTGCGCATTGTCTTCCTGACCATCATCACTGGCTCGGGGCAGCGTAATCCTTGCGCTTCTAACGTTAACGTGGCTAATTCAGGATTAAATGTCATGGTCAAACCTAATTGATGTCACAAATCAGACTCAGATGATACTGGTGAGGAAAAAATATTCAATAACCACTTGGCAAAGTGATCTTTTTGTTTTAATTTAGTTAACAAGTTGGTAACAAAATTCGAAGGGGTGCAAGATGTTAACAGCACTAGACAGACTGACCATCTATTCGGTTCTGTGTTTTATTTCGTTCTGCGCCCTCGTTATGCGGTCTCCGGTTGAGACCTCATTAATGCCATTATTTGGTGTAAGTGCTTCGCTTTTTGGAATCTGGCTCGAGATGCGCCGCTGGCAAGGCACATCGGAAGAGCAGGAAAACTAACACACTTGTCAAACTACGCTCAGATACATTCCGACACTATCCCCAGTTTTCTTGGGCTTCCCCGCTGAAAGGCGGGATTTTTTTTGTTTATTAGTTACACTCTGCTTTATTGCTTTTCAACCCGGGATTATGCGTGGAACTTGAAGATATTTACCGTCGTGATTTGAATCTGTTAGTGGCGCTGCGGGTTCTGGTGGAAGAGTGCAGTGTCAGCAAGGCGGCTGAGCGCCTCAGCCTGAGTCAGTCGGCGATGAGCCGGGTGTTGGGGCGGCTGCGTAGTCTACTCGACGATCCCCTGTTTACCCGTCATGGTCAGCATCTGATCCCAACTGAAAAGGCTCTGATTATCAATCAGGCACTGGGAGATCCGCTGGAGTCGCTGCGTCAGTTGCTGTCGCCGCTTGAGTTTGACCCCGCATCTTGCACTCAGACTTTTACCATTGCTACTACCGATTATGCGATGCAGACCATTTTGCCGTTTGCCTTGCCGCGTATTTACCAGCAGGCGCCACAGGTCGCGATAGAGCTGCTGCCGTTGCAGCATGAAAGGCTGCTCGATCAGCTAACTTACGAGGGGGCCGATCTGGCGATTTGCCGTCCGACCCACTCGATTGAACCGCTGCACAGTGAGATTCTCGGCCGGGTCGGAGTGTTGTGCCTGATGTCGCGCCAGCATCCGCTGGCCCGGAAAACTATGACGCTGGCGGATTATCAGGCGGCGCCGCATGCGATGATCGCCATTAGTGACGGGGTAAAAGCACTGCTCGAGCAGGCGCTGCAAGGGTTGCCGCCACGTCGTATGGTGTTGCGCGCTTATCATCTGGAAGCGGCCCTGGCGATTATCGACACCATGCCGCTGATCATCACCGTGCCGGCCGATTTGGCGTATCTGGTCGCCGAACGGCATAATTTGGTGGTGAAACCGCTGCCGTTTGCCTTTACCCCTTTTGATTACTCGATGATCTGGCATCCGCGCTGCCACCATTCGCCGGCCCAGGAGTGGCTGCGGGCAGTGGTCAAGCAGGAGTGCAGTAAACTGATTGCCACACGGGTGACAGAGATGGGGCTGGAAAGTCCGGAGCCCTGAGCAGGCTCCGGTAGAGAGAATTACAGCTTGATGACCACGCGGCCGGTGATCTGGCCATTGGTGATCTCTTCGGCGAACTGCGGCGCCTGTTCGAGAGTGATTTCATGGCACGCCTGGTCGAAATAGCGGCTTGGCAGCAGATCCACCAGCTGTTGCCAGGCGGCGATACGTTTGTCACGCGGGCACTGCACCGAATCCACCCCTTGTAGACGCACGTTACGCAGGATAAACGGCATTACCGTGGTCGGCAGATCAAAGCCACCCGCCAGGCCGCAGGCGGCGACCGCGCTGTTGTAATCCATCTGCGACAGCACTTTGGCCAGTACCTGGCTGCCGACAGTATCAATCGCACCAGCCCACAACTGTTTCTCCAGCGGACGTGCCGGCTGGGCAAATTCATTGCGGTCAATAATGCGCTTGGCACCCAGCTGTTGCAGCAGCGGGCTGTTTTGCTCGCTGCGTCCGGTCACTGCGGCAACCTGATAACCAAGTGCGGACAGCAGCGTGACCGCCACAGAACCCACGCCGCCGCTGGCACCGGTCACCAGCACTTCGCCGGCGTCGGGTTGCACGCCAGCGTCAATCAGGGCCTGCACACACAACATGGCAGTCAGGCCTGCGGTGCCGACCATCATCGCTTGGCGGGCTTCCAGACCTGCAGGCAGCGGCACCAGCCAGTCGGCTTTGAGGCGCGCTTTTTGCGCCATGCCGCCCCAGTGATTTTCACCCACACCCCAACCGGTCAGTACCACGGCATCGCCGGGTTGATAGCGCTCATCAGCAGATTCCAGCACAGTCCCAGCCAGATCGATGCCCGGTACCATGGGGAACTCACGAATGATTTTGCCTTTGCCAGTGATGGCCAGGCCATCTTTATAGTTCAATGAAGAGTAATCGACCGCGATCAGCACTTCGCCTGGTGGTAGCTGCGCTTCATCGATTTGTTCGATAGTGGCGATGGTACGTTTGTCTTCCTGGTTGAGAATCAAAGCTTGAAACATGGAGCTCTCCACTGGTGGATAAAAGATACCGCTAAGTGTAGACCTGATAGGTTGATGAATTAAATGAAACTTTAGCATTATATCTATGCATCAAAAGCATAATAATAGTGTGGTTATATCTGAGGGGGATGTGCGGGAGGTTTCTGTCCTGGGAGAATAAAGAGTGGAGCATGGTAAAAAAACAGCCACCGCGGGCGGTGGCTGCAGGCAGGGTGACATCGCTATTTGGCGAGGAAGAAACGATAGGCCGGGTTATCGGTCTCGTCTTTATATTGATAGCCCAGTTCGACCAGGTGCGCCGAGAAGCGGCTCAGATCGTCAGCATCGAGTTCAAAACCACACAGTACACGGCCGTAATCGGCCCCGTGGTTACGGTAGTTGAACAGGCTGATGTTCCAGTGGGTACCGAGGGTGCTGAGGAATTTAAGCAGCGCGCCCGGGTATTCCGGAAACTCAAAACTGTACAAGCGCTCTTTGAGTGGCTTGGACGGACGTCCGCCAATCATGTAGCGAATGTGCAGCTTGGCCATTTCATCATCGGACAAGTCCTGAACCGGATAGCCGGACTGGCGTAGTTCGCTGATGATGGTTTTCAGCTCTTCCGGACCGCCGAGCAGGCGGATACCGACAAATACGTTAGCCAGTTCGTCATCGCTGTAGCGATAGTTGAACTCGGTCACCGCCCGGCCGCCGATGATCTGGCAGAACTCAAAGAACGCGCCTTTGCGCTCCGGAATCGTGACTGCCAGCAAGCCTTCGCGTTTTTCGCCCAGTTCACAGCGTTCTGACACATAACGCAGGCCGTGGAAGTTGGTGTTAGCACCAGACAGCACGGTGGCCAGCTTCTGATCTTTGAGCTCATACTGCTCGGCGTATTTTTTCAGACCAGCCAGCGCCAGTGCGCCCGAAGGTTCAGCAATCGCACGGGTGTCTTCGAAAATATCTTTCACTGCGGCACAGATTTCATCGCTTGATACGGTAATGTGGCCATCCAGATACTGCTGACACAGACGGAAGGTTTCATCGCCGATCCGTTTTACTGCAACACCGTCAGCAAACATGCTGACCTGATCCAGCACCACAGGCTCTCCGGCATCCAGCGCAGCTTTCAGGCAGGCCGAATCTTCCGGTTCAACCGCAATCACTTTTACTTCCGGCATCAGCTGTTTGACCAGCACTGCGACACCAGCCGCCAGACCGCCGCCGCCTACCGGGACAAAAATGTAGTTGAGGTGGCCGTTCTGCTGCAGCATTTCCATGCCGATGGTGCCTTGCCCGGCGATCACCAGCGGGTGATCGAACGGTGGCACGAAGGTGTAGCCGAATTCGGCCGACAGGCGCTCCGCTTCCGCTTTGGCTTCGTCGAAGTTACTGCCGTGCAGGACCACGTTACCACCGAAGCCGCGTACGGCCGCCACTTTGATATCGGGTGTGGTGCGCGGCATCACGATCGTGGCTGGTACGCCCAGTTTGGTGCCGGACAGAGCCATGCCCTGGGCATGGTTACCGGCGGAGGCAGCGATCACCCCGGCGTTTCTCTGCTCTTCGGTCAGGTTGGCCAGCATGTTGTAGGCACCACGCAGCTTAAACGAGTGCACCGGCTGACGGTCTTCACGTTTAATTTGTACCTGGTTGCCGATACGCGCTGACAAACGCGGCATATCCTGCAACGGCGTGACGGTGGCCACTTCGTAGACCGGAGCACGCAATACCTGGCGCAGATAATCTGCGCCGGTTTGTTGGGTGAGCGTCATAAGCTAGCCTCCTAGCTTAGATTTATCTCGCACCGCACCTTTGTCAGCACTGGTTGCCATGCTGGCATAAGCTTTGAGTGCAAATGAAACTTCACGCTGGCGGTCAACCGGCTGCCAGCCGATTTGATCCTGCTGCTTGCGACGCTGTTCCAGTTCCTGATCTGAGATCAGCAGTGAAATCGAGCGGTTCGGAATGTCGATCGCGATACGATCGCCCTGTTTCACCAGGCCAATGGCACCTCCGTTGGCGGCTTCCGGTGAAGCGTGACCAATCGACAGGCCAGAGGTACCGCCGGAGAAGCGGCCATCAGTCAGCAGCGCACACTCTTTACCCAGCCCCATGGATTTGAGGTAAGTGGTCGGGTAGAGCATTTCCTGCATGCCCGGGCCGCCTTTTGGTCCTTCGTAGCGGATCACCACCACGTCACCGGATTTCACTTTACCGCCCAGGATGCCTTCAACCGCATCTTCCTGGCTTTCGAATACCACCGCCGGGCCTTCGAATTTCAGGATACTTTCATCTACACCGGCGGTTTTAACAATACAACCGTCCAGGGCGATGTTGCCCTTCAGCACCGCCAGACCGCCATCCTGACTAAAGGCGTGTTCTTTGGTGCGGATACAACCTTGCTCACGGTCGTCATCCAGCGTGTCCCAGCGGCAGTCCTGTGAGAATGCCTGCGTGGTACGGATCCCGGCCGGGCCAGCGCGGAAGAAGGTTTTGATCTCTTCAGCGTCGGTCTGAATCACATCGTACTGCGCCAGCTGCTCAGCCAGCGACAGGCCAAGTACAGTGCGGGTGTCATCGTGCAGCAGGCCGGCACGTTGCAGCTCGCCCAGAATGCCCATTACGCCACCGGCGCGGTGCACATCTTCCATATGGTATTTCTGCGTCGACGGCGCCACTTTACACAGGTGCGGAACCAGGCGTGACATGCGGTCGATATCCGTCATGTCGAAGTCCACTTCACCTTCTTGTGCTGCGGCCAGCAGGTGCAGTACCGTGTTGGTTGAACCGCCCATGGCGATATCCAGTGCCATCGCGTTCTCAAACGCATCTTTGGTGGCGATATTACGCGGCAGGGCAGTTTCGTCATCCTGCTGGTAGTAACGCTTGGTCAGCTCGACGATGCGGCGACCAGCGCTCAAAAACAGCTCTTGACGGTCGGCGTGGGTGGCCAGCAGTGAACCGTTACCCGGCTGGGACAGGCCCAGCGCTTCGGTCAGGCAGTTCATCGAGTTGGCGGTAAACATACCGGAACATGAACCACAGGTCGGACACGCTGAACGTTCAATCTGTTCGCTCTGCTCATCGGATACTTTCGGGTCGGCGCCCTGAATCATGGCATCGACCAGGTCGAGCTTGATGATTTGATCAGACAGCTTGGTTTTACCCGCTTCCATCGGACCACCGGACACGAAAATGGTCGGAATGTTGAGGCGCATCGACGCCATCAGCATGCCCGGAGTGATTTTGTCACAGTTGGAGATACACACCATGGCATCGGCACAGTGCGCGTTGACCATGTATTCCACCGAGTCGGCAATCAGTTCACGTGATGGCAGTGAGTACAGCATGCCGCCGTGACCCATCGCAATGCCGTCATCGACCGCAATGGTGTTGAACTCTTTGGCGATACCGCCAGCCGCTTCGATTTCACGTGCCACCATCTGACCCAGGTCTTTCAGGTGAACGTGGCCGGGGACGAACTGGGTGAACGAGTTCACCACGGCGATGATCGGCTTGCCGAAATCTTCATCTTTAACGCCAGTGGCGCGCCACAGTGCACGGGCACCTGCCATGTTGCGACCGTGAGTGGTGGTCGCCGAACGATACTTAGGCATATTGTCTCTTCCTTAAGCGCAAATTTTTTGCTGTAAATTGTTGTTTGGGAGTTCGTTGCTTTTGATCGGCGTAACGTCGACGCTGCGAATGTCCCATAATTTTTCAATCTGGTTGGTCAGGGTGGTGATTGGTCGATCACTGTCGACGATGATCTCCACGCTGGCAATTCTGCTTTCATGGTTCTGAGTGGCGGCAACCTGACGAATGATGAACCCGCGGTGACGCACGACACGCAGTACACGCTCCAGCAGGACCGGTTTGTCGTCTGCTTTAATGTCGAGTAGATATCTTTGCATAGTGAGCGTCTCCTAGGTGTTCTCTAACATGTCATTGTTGGACGCGCCCGGCGGTACCAACGGCCAGACGTTTTCTTCTTCGTCGATGGCAACATGCAGCAGGTAAGCGGTTTTACTGGCCAGCATTTCTTGCAGTGCCGGTTCCACTTCTTGTTTACGGGTGATGGTTTTACCAGGGATATCAAAAGCTTTAGCCAGCATGATGAAATCCGGGTTGTCATCGAGAATGGTTTCGCTGTGGCGGCCGTCAAAGAACAGTGACTGCCACTGACGTACCATGCCCAGACGCTGGTTATTGAGCAGTACCATCTTGACCGGGATCTGGCGGCGTTTCAGCGTACCCAGCTCCTGGATGTTCATCATAAATGAACCGTCACCGGTCACCAGAACGGATTGGTCGTCAGGACGGGCTACTGCCGCGCCCATCGCGGCCGGCAGACCGAAGCCCATGGTGCCAAGGCCCGAGGAAGAGATAAAGTTTTGTGGCTGACGCGGCTGAATATGCTGCGCAGCCCACATCTGGTGCTGGCCGACGTCGGTTGAGACCATCGTGCTGTCCGGCATCATGTCAGACAACTGCTTAAGCAGCAGCGGAGCGAAAATCGGCTCGCCCGGGTGGTCGTAACGCCACTTAAACCCACTGCGCAGACTTTCACTGTGGTGAACCCAGGGTGAAATGTCGTGGCTCAGCTCCAGCTGTGGCAGGATGACATTGATGTCACCACGCAGCGCGGCGTGCGCCTGACGCAGTTTGTTGAATTCAGCCGCATCGATGTCGATGTGAATCACTTTAGCGTGCGGGGCGAACGTATCCAGTTTACCGGTCACGCGGTCATCAAAACGGGCGCCGACCACGATCAGCAGATCGCTTTCCTGAACCACCAGGTTAGCGGCTTTAGTGCCGTGCATGCCCAGCATACCGAGGTAGTGCGGGTCGTGACGTTCGATGGTGCCAAGGCCCTTCAGGGTGCTGACCGAAGGCATCGGGTTTAAGCGCAGGAATTCGCGTACCGTTTCCGTGGCGTGCGCCAGTTGTACGCCGCCGCCGACATACAGCACCGGACGCTTGCTCTGTGCCAGCAGTGCCTGAGCTTCGCTCAGCTGGTCTGCGGTGACTTGTGGCATGGCTGGTGGAGTAAAGGCAGGCAGGACGGTGGTCGGCGCCTGAGCCAGTTGCACATCCTTAGCGATATCAACGATGACCGGGCCAGGGCGGCCGGTTTTGGCCACTTCGAACGCTTCAGCCAGCGTTGGTGCCAGTTCATTAATATCGGTAACGAGGTAACTGTGTTTGGTACAGGACAGAGACATACCGATCACATCCATTTCCTGGAAGGCGTCGGTGCCGATGTGGGAACTGGCAACCTGACCGGTAATAGCAACGAGAGGAACGGAATCAAGGAAAGCATCGGCCAGGCCGGTGACTAAGTTGGTGGCGCCTGGGCCGGAAGTGGCCATACATACTGCCACGTCCTGTGTGGCTCTTGCCATGCCGATAGCGGCCATAGCTGCTCCCTGCTCGTGTCGGCACAGAATGTGCTCAACACCACCATCATACAATGCATCATAGATGGGCATGATGGCGCCGCCGGGGTAACCAAAAACGGTTTTGATTCCCTGCTGTCTTAATGCGGCTACGACTAATTGTGCACCTGTCATCGTAGGCCTCCCTGGCAGCGATCCGACTCGCTGTTTTGTGTTGTTGTGTTGTGCTTGCACGTCATGTGCGGGCTCCCATTCTTCCTATTATACTGAGTAAATTATCATCAGTATGTGCTTTTTTAAGTCTATTCAGTTGCAAAAAAACCCCCGGACTTTTCAGTGCGGGGGTTGTTTGAATCTGGTCTTTATTTTGCGCCCACAAGCCCCCGCGCGGTCATAATCAGGACCACGATAATAAGGCTAATCAGAGAGTTGAAACGGGCGTATAAATTCATCTTACTTATTCTGAATAATTGTCGTACCTGAGTACGAAAGTGTTTGCGTCCTTAGTGGTAACACACATTTCCGTTATCTGACAAGCAAAAACTCATTCTTTTTTCATATTCCGATTTTTGTGCGCCGGGTTATATAACCAGTCAGGCGCGGAGTAAGCAAGCGAATAGCCGGGCTGAATGGTTTTTAATCAATCACTAAGGATAGACATGGGACTTGCGATTATTCACAGCCGGGCCAGTATCGGCGTTCAGGCTCCGGAGGTGACTGTGGAAGTGCACATCAGTAACGGTATGCCGGGTTTTACTCTGGTCGGACTGCCAGAGACCACTGTTAAAGAGTCGCGCGACCGGGTACGCAGTGCGATCATCAATTCCAAATTTGAATTTCCGGCCAAGCGGATTACCGTCAATCTGGCCCCGGCGGACCTGCCTAAAGAGGGCGGCCGTTTTGACCTGCCGATTGCGCTCGGTATTCTCGCGGCCTCAGAGCAGATCCCGGACAGTAAGCTGAATGAGCATGAATTTATCGGTGAACTGGCGCTGTCGGGAGAAATCCGCAGCGTAAAAGGTGTCCTGCCGGCGGCGCTCGCGGCTAATCAGGCCCGGCGTCATTTGGTGGTGCCGCATTATAATGGCGATCAGGCGGCCTTAGTCGGCGCGGATCGCCATCGCTCGGCGCAGACTCTGCTGGAGGTGTGCGCGGATTTGTGCGGTCAGCAGAGCTTGTCACTGTTTCAGAGTGAGGCGACCGAGAGTGTCCCGCAAGCGAATCGCGACCTGCAGGATATAATTGGTCAGCATCAGGGGAAGCGCGCGCTGGAGATAGCGGCAGCCGGTAATCATAATTTACTGTTCCTCGGCCCGCCCGGCACTGGCAAAACCATGCTGGCTTCGCGCTTGTGCGATCTGCTGCCGCAGATGAGCGATGCTGAAGCAATGGAGACGGCCTCGGTGGCGTCGCTGACCCAGCAGGAGATCAATCAGCATAATTGGAAACTGCGGCCGTTTCGCGCCCCGCATCACTCGAGCTCGATGGCAGCGTTGGTCGGCGGCGGCACGATTCCGCGTCCGGGCGAAATCTCGCTGGCGCATAACGGCCTGCTGTTTTTAGATGAAATGCCGGAGTTTGAACGTAAAGTGCTCGACTCGCTGCGTGAGCCGCTCGAGTCGGGCGAAATCATTATTTCCCGCGCGCAGGGTAAGACCCGCTTTCCGGCCCGCTTTCAGCTGGTCGGAGCGCTCAATCCCAGCCCGACCGGTTATTACGAAGGCAATCAGGCCCGTGCCAATCCGCAGATGATCCTGCGTTATCTGAGTCGTCTGTCCGGTCCGCTGCTGGACCGCTTTGATATGTCGATTGAAATTCCGGCGCTGCCCAAAGGTACGCTGGCGCATGGTGGCGATCGCGGTGAAGCGACCGCTATGGTCAAACAGCGCGTGCAGCAGGCGCGTGAAGTGATGCTGGCGCGCAGCGGCAAGGTCAATGCTTTGCTGCAGAGTCGCGAAATCGAGCAATTTTGTCCGCTTAACCAGGCGGATGCGGAATTTCTCGAAAACGCGCTGCATCAGTTAGGGCTGTCGATCCGGGCTTATCACCGTATCATTAAAGTGGCGCGCACCATTGCCGATCTGCAGGGAGAAGCGCACATTCAGCGCGTGCATTTGGCGGAAGCGCTCGGTTACCGCGCTATGGACCGGTTACTGAAACAACTCACTGCGCAATCGGTGTAGATAGTCTGTCAGCACGGCTACTCTGACCATTGGCGCGGATATTTCATTCACTGGGTGAGCGGGTATAATAGCGCGCTGTTTTTTTATTCAAATATCTGACCCCGGTTCCGATTATGCTGGCTTACCCTTTACTGATACTTAATGTGCTGCTGGTGGTGCTGAACACCATGTTTGCGTCTGTGTTGATCTGTGCCATTGCGCTGGTCAAGGTGCTGCTGCCGAGCGTCAGGCTGAAAACGGCGGCGACGTGCATAGCCGATAAAGTGATGTGGCTGTGGGCCAGTTTGAATCTGGTGATTCTGACCGTGTCGAACCGGGTGGAGTGGCAGATTGAAGGCGGAGAGCAACTGCATAAGCAGGGCTGGTATCTGATAATGAGTAATCATCTCAGCTGGACCGATATTGTCGTGTTGTGCAGCGTGTTTAAAGATCGCATCCCGATGCCGAAATTTTTCCTTAAGCAGCAACTGCTGTATGTGCCGTTTATCGGCATGGGTTGCTGGGCGCTGGATATGCCGTTTATGCGCCGCTACTCACGTGAATACCTGATCCGCCATCCGCACAAGCGCGGACAGGATCTGGCCACCACGCGCCGTTCGTGCGAAAAATTCAAACATAACCCGACCACGGTGGTGAACTATGTCGAAGGCACTCGATTTACCAGTGACAAGCAGCAGCGCAGCCGTTCGCCTTATCAGCATTTACTGACGCCGAAATCCGGCGGCATTGCTTATACTCTGGCGGCGATGGGGGAGCAGTTCTCCAATATTATCGATGTGACCCTGGCTTATCCGGACAATAGTGCTAAGCCGTTTCGTGACATGCTGATGGGACGCATGAAGCGTATTGTGGTCCAGATTGAAGTACTGCCGGTCGATGAGCAGGTCCGTGGCGACTACTTTAATGACAAGCGGTACAAGCGTCAGTTTCAGCGTTGGCTGGGTAGTGTATGGCAGGCTAAGGACCAGCGCCTGGCCCAAATTCATGCCGTGCGCGCTGAGCATGACAGCACGCCGCAGGTGCAAGAGCCCAGCGTCTCTGTCGGTAAGTAGGACGACCGGGCCTGAGGGCAGCACCTTCCCATTCTGGGGATGGTCTGGCATTCAGGGTAGTAAGATTAACCTTTAGCAACAGAGTCAAAAAAGGGAGCCGCAGCTCCCTTTTGTGTATCGGGTGTCCCCCGCCCGTGCGGGCCACCATTTATTTTGTCAGCAGGTTATTTCGCCAGCAGGAAGTTGACCAGTTCGATGTACTCATCAACGGTTTTGATGTCCTGAGCCTGAACCAGATAGTGGTTGTTGACTACAACTGACGGTACCCCGCGCAGGCCGCTGGCCTGGAACTGTTTATCAAAACGACGCACCATAGAGTCAACCGCAAAGCCGTTGAACGCTGCATCAAATTTCTCGCCGCTGATGCCTTCATCAGTGAAGATCTGGCGTAGCTCAGCGTCGTCTTTTGGTGGTTTGCGCAGGTTATGGATGCGGTTAAACATGACCGGAATCATTGTGTTTTCCACGCCCAGAGAGACCATGGTCGCGTAAGCTTTGCTCATTGACTGGCCCATGTTGCCACCCATGAAAGAGACATGGTTCTTTTGCAGTTTCACGCCTTCGGGCAGGCCGGCCTGCAATTGTTTTACAATCGGTTCGAACGCATTACAGTGCGGGCAGTAAAATGAGAAATATTCGACTACGCTCGGTTTGCTCGAAGGTTCCAGGTCCAGCACTTTGTAATGCACACCTTCTTTGAACTGTGCAGCATGTGCTGACAGGCTTAACATCAGGGTTGCAACCAGTGCAAACAGCTTTTTCATTCGTGACTCCATGATTCTTATTGAATTGCAATTTACCATTGTGGCATCAGAGAGAGCGCCGGCTCTTCCAATGCGGCGAGTTGTTCTTTAAATGCCAGTACCTGACTCTCCCAGTATTTCGGGTCATTGAACCAGGGGAAGGCCAATGGAAAGGCCGGATCCTGCCAGCGCTTTGCCAACCACGCCATATAGTGCACCATTCGTAGACCACGCAGGGGCTCGATTAGTTTCAACTGACTGTGGTTAAAATCGCAGAACTCCTGGTAGCCTTCAAGCACAATATCCAGTTGCAGCAGTTTTTCCTGCCGCTCGCCACTGAGTAACATCCACAAATCCTGCACCGCCGGACCGTTGCGTGCGTCATCAAGGTCGACAAACATCGGCCCGTCACGCCACAGAATATTACCCGGATGGCAGTCGCCATGCAGACGAATCGAGCGGTAGTCGGGTTGCCAGTGTTGTTCGATACGCGTGATCAGCAAGTCGAGATCATTGAAGAAGCTGGTTTCCAGGTGGGCCGGTATACATTGTGACTGTTGCAGCAGGGTACGCGGTTGATAGAGATATTCGTCCAGGCCGATGGTCGGACGATGGCGGAAGGTCTGGCTGGCGCCGACTTTGTGGATACGGCCGAGAAAACGTCCGACCCACTCCAGCTGTTCTTGGTTATCGACTTCGAACTGGCGACCGCCGACACTGTTGAACAGGGCAAAGTGATAGCCCTGATAGTGGTGCAAGGTCATACCGTTAATCACCAGCGGTGCGGCCAGCGGAATTTCGGCTTCAGCCAGTTGCAGGGCAAAATCGTGTTCTTCCTGAATCTGCTCCACGCTCCAGCGTTGCGGACGGTAAAACTTAACCACAAAGCGGCGTCGTTCTTCATCGGTGAATTGGTAGACCCGGTTTTCGTAACTGTTCAGCGCCAGAAAGCCGGACTCGGCGCGCACGCCGATACTTTCCAGCGCGTACCACATCAGGTCCGGAGTCAGGGCGTCAAAATGGAAGCTTGCTTGTGTCATGGTTATAAAAAGGGCTCATTACTGAGCCCTTTGCCATCTGTTGCGGCGGGAAAATGCAGCTATAACTTTTTGATAAAGCGGCTTTCTACCTGCAGCGTGAATTGTTGACTGTCTTCGGTCAGTATAAACTGAATTGTCGCGACCGGAGAACTGAGATTTTCCGCTTTGATGCCCAGACTCATCGGCAGATTGAGCACTTCACCGGGCTGAACCTGCACCGTCTGCTTGCCGTACCAGGTGACATCATTCAGACCGGACACATCGAGACGATAGGTGTGAGTCTTCTGGGTTTTGTTAATGATTTTAAGGGTATAGGTATTTTCGACTTCACCGGCACTGTTGGTGCGAAACAGCTGATTGCGATCGCGAATTACGCTTAGTCCGGCCGGATCGACACTCGCCACCTGAGCAACAAACAGACCGATCATCAGCAGCATTACCGCACCGTAGCCGAGCAGTTTTGGCCGCATCACCTTGGTATGTTTGCCGGACAGACGGTGTTCTGTGGTGTAGCTGATCAGTCCTTTCGGATAGCCCATGCGTTCCATGGTGGTGTCACAGGCATCGATGCAGGCGCCGCAGTTAATGCATTCATATTGCAGCCCGTCGCGAATATCAATCCCGGTCGGACAAACCTGGACACACAGGTCGCAGTCGATACAGTCACCCAGACCGAGCGCCTTCGGGTCGGCTTTACGCGGCCGCGGGCCGCGCTGCTCACCGCGCTTGGCGTCATAGCCGACAATAAAGGTGTCTTTATCGAACATCGCAGACTGAAAGCGGGCATAAGGGCACATGTGGATACACATGATAGAGCGCATCCAGCCCGCGTTACCGTAAGTGCAGGCGGCAAAAAACAGCACCCAGAATACCGGCCAGAAGCTGGCATTGAGGGTGAAGAAATCGATCACCAGCGCGCGCACCGGAACAAAATAGCCGACAAAGGTAAAACCGGTCAGCAGGGCAATTGCCAGCCAGGCAAAGTGCTTGGCGGTTTTGCGCACAGCGAGATTCGCATTCAGTTTGCCGCTGTCCTGCTTACGCCGTTTGTTGGCGCTGCCTTCCAGTTTTTCCTCAAACCAGATGTACATAAAGGTCCATACGGTTTGCGGACACAGATAGCCACACCACACCCGGCCTAAAAAGGTGGTAATAAAGAACAGGCCAAAGGCGGCGATCATAAACAGCAGGGCGAGCAGGGTGAGATCCTGCGGGTAAAGGGTGGTACCAAAAAAGTTAAACTGCTGATTACCGATATCGAGCAAAATCGCCTGGCGTTCACCGTAAGAGATCCAGGGCACCAGGCCGAATAACAGCAACAAAAACCAGCCGCCGTAACGGCGCAGTTGCTGATAGACGCCTTTGCTTTCACGCACGTAAATGCGGTTACCCGGATTGAAACGGTCTCCTTCCTGACCTTTGTGGGTTTTGGGGTTAAAGACTTTCGGAGTGACGTCTTTGACGTCAATCTTATCCTTACTCATCAAACTATCCTTTTGGGCAGCGGGTGCGATTTCTGTCGTTCGCACTCTGTTTTGACATTGCAGCGGGCTCATCGCTGTTCACCAACACTGATTGCTCGGGCAACCGGGTTGGAGAGGCTCTTTTCTATGTAATCTGGTGATTATAGCGTCAATTCAGCCAGGCTTTTTTTACCGCTATCAATCTTTAACAACAAAACGGATGCAAAAAGAAGAGCGGCCGTGGGCCGCTCCTGGGGATGAGAGGGTCGCTTAGTCGATGATGCCGCGTGCGCGCAATATGGCGGTTTTAAAATCCGGCTCGTAATCCTTCTTGATGCCCGGTATTACTTCGTCTTTGCTGCTGTTGCGCATTTTGAGATGGTAAATCAGCACATCATCGGTCAAATCCTGTAGCTGTCCCTGATAGCCCGCTTCTGCCGCCAGTTTGGCGATAAAGGCCACCAGGTTGAAATCAGACTCTTTTTGCCACTCGGGCTCAAGCAATTGCAGCAGTTCTTCAATACGATGGCATTGCATGGCTTTCTCCATATTTTTTGTAATGGTATGCAGCTAAGTTATCAAAACAGGGCGGGAATACAATTGATATGTGTAAAGACAATCGATATGTACAAATACAAGCGTTACGCGCAAACCACTCGTTATAAGTGAGTGGTGAACGGTGTAGGGAAACGGAAAAGAAAAAAGCGCAGTGAAAACTGCGCTTTTCTATTTAAGCGGCCTTAACCACTTTTGTTTCCGGCGATGCAGAAGCTGCATTTTTCTCGACAAGAGTTGGAGCGGGCGCGACTTTTTTCGCAACCGGCGCAGCAGTAAAACCACTACGACGGCGCATTGCACTGGTATTCGTGTGCGAAAACCTGACGGATGTTGGGCGCATTATTAACCTAACGGTCAGGCATATCCATTGCCGGTCAAATGGCCTGAACAAGGATGAGCTGAACTTCCGCCGGGGCAGAAGGGGCGCTCTTCTGGCACTCGCCAATCCAAATCTTTGCTCAGGAATAACGATATGCATGCATATCGAAAATAGAGTAGCACCATGCCAGGATTTGGTCGATAGTTGAGCAGAGATTCTACACAATTTTTTTGCATCGCTGAGGGGCAGCCTTTCGGTAAGAGTGTGAGCAATAGTATGAAAGTCCCATTGTGATCGGGATCTTTTCCGCTTTACACTGGGAGTTCATCAACAGGAGGTACGTATGTCGTTTCTGAAGAAAACCCTCGCCAGTTTCGGTATCGGATCCGCGAAAGTCGATTCAGTCCTGCAACAGGAGACGCTGTTTCCCGGCCACAAAGTCAAAGTGACGATTCACGTCTATGGCGGTGCCACCGAGCAGGCGATCGATAATATCGAGCTGAAATTATGTTGCCGTTATATCGAAGAGGTGCACAGCGGGCAGGGGGAGCAAGCGGATAGTCAGACCCGCCGCATCGCTCAGACTTATGTCCTGGCCAGCTGGTCGCTGCCGTATGCATTTACCATCGCCAGTGGTGAAACGCGTGATTTTGAAGTCGAGCTGGATGTGCCATGGCATACACCGGTCACCATTGGGGATGCCAAAGTATGGCTTGAGACGGGCCTTGATATTGCCATGGCGCTCGACCCGGCTGACAAGGATATTCTCACTGTGCGTCCCGATCCCTTGATGGATGGTATTTTTACCGCACTGGAAGAGCAGGGCCTGCGCCTGCGTCAGGTTGAGTGTGAAGCAGCGCAAGGCTTCGCGCTGCCGTTTGTGCAGGAGTTTGAATTTGTGCCAACTGATGGCCCGTTTCACGGCCGCTGGCGCGAGCTGGAGATTGTGGCTTACCGCGATGCGGATAAGCTGCAGATGTGGTTCGAGATTGATCGTTTTCAGCGCGGTGCGCGCGGCATGCTGGCCAGTCTGCTCGGGCGCGGAGAGCTGAAACGTCAGCTCACCATTGCGGCCGATACCCCGCCGGAGAGGGCCGGTCAGCAGATTGTTGATTTTCTCGATACCTCTTCCTGACACGATTCTGGCTTACACATGTTCGCTCAATGTGCCATACTGGATGTGAATTCTTTAGTATGGATTGATATATGTCAGTGAGTGATTACAGTGTCAAAGAGGAAGTGGCCAATGCCATCAGCCACGGCATTGGCCTGATTTTAGGGATTGTCGGTTTAGTGCTGCTGCTGCTCAAAGCGTTTGCCCACAGCGCAGATGCGCTGACCATCACCAGTATGAGCGTTTACGGCGGCAGTATGATAGCGCTGTTTCTGGCCTCCACCCTGTACCATGCCATTCCTCATCAGCGTGCTAAACGCTGGCTGAAAACCTTCGACCACTGTGCTATCTACCTGCTGATTGCCGGTAGTTACACGCCTTTTTTGCTGGTCAGCCTGCGCACCCCGCTGGCGATCAGCCTGATGATAGTGATCTGGTCGATTGCCCTGCTTGGTATCTTATTTAAGGTGGCGTTCATTTACCGTTTTGAGAAGTTGTCGCTGGTGACTTATCTGGCGATGGGTTGGCTGTCGCTGGTGGTGATTTATCAGTTGGCGCTGAATCTCGATATCGGTGGCCTGACGTTGCTGGCGCTGGGTGGTGTGGTGTATTCACTGGGGGTGATTTTTTATGTCGCGCAGCGCATTCCGTATAACCACGCCATCTGGCACGGTTTTGTGCTCGGTGGCTGTGCGTGTCATTTTATGGCGATTTATCTGTATATCGATCCGGTGTAACGGATATTGACCTGATGTCATTGATATCACTATGGTAGAGTGGTGATCGATCAGCTGCACTCAGCATTGTGGGTGATAACCAACAAAAAAGCACTCCGGTTGTGGAGTGCTTTTGTTTTGGCTGTCCCGTCCGGGAATACGCTGCCCGGCGATCGACTAGCGGGTTTGCAGATTTTCGACGCTAACCCGGATCTGGTAACGTTCGGCCTGGTCAGTTGCCAGCTTAAGTTCTTTACCGGCTACTGCGGTCTGCGGGCGCAGATAAGTTTCCGCCATGCGCTTGATTGACTGCCAGATGGTTGCGCTGTCGTGATTCAGTACCTTGCCCTGTTCGTCCATCAGTTCAACATTGAGTGCAATGCTGATCACCGACTGCAGGCTTTGGTTAGTGATCGCGGTCGGTATGATCAGGTGTCCGTCTTCGTAACGGGCGCTGCCGAGCACGATATCCACGCCGGACTGGCTCAGTTGCAGCGTCGGTTTGGTGCTGCCTACTTCAACCAGAGTGCCGTGCTGGCGTGGTACCAGCGGTGCGGCGATGAGCGGGGCCGCTGCTGCGGCTGGTGCTGCCGTGGTGACCGGACTGGTTTCGGTACGGTTTTCGGCCGCAGGTTTTGGTTTTGCTGGCGCGGCCGGCTGTACATAGTGCCAGGTGAAGTCGTCATTCAGTTCGACCTGGCGACCGTCATCCAGAGTCACTCTTTGCGCAGCCTGAACGACTGGCGCTGTCAGCGCGGCGACACAAGCGGTCGCTAACAGAGTCTGCAGGTATTTCATCATTATCCTCAACGTTTCCAGAACGCAGGGAAAAACAGCACCAGAATGGTGAGGATTTCCAGGCGTCCCATCAGCATACCAAAACTTAAAATCCACTTCGCACCGTCAGACAGGGAAGCAAAATTACCGGTCGGGCCAATCACACTACCCATGCCCGGACCGACGTTGGCCACCGCAGTGACTGCGCCGGAAATACTGGTAATGGTATCCAGTCCCATCGCCGACAATGTGCCGGCAATCAGGACAATAGTAATCACAAACGTCAGGCCGAATGCCACGACGGAGCGCACGATATCTTCGTTAACCGGGCGTTGATTATAGCGCTGCACGAATACACCGGACGGATGAACAAGGCGCATCATCTGGTTATTAAGCAGGGTAAAACAGATCTGAAAACGGAAAATCTTAATCCCGCCGGCAGTTGAGCCGGAGCAGGCTCCCGCCATCATCAGGAAGGCAAACAGGGTGCTTGGCAGTGCGCCCCAGGCGGTGAAATCATCCAGGCCAAAACCTGTAGTGGTCACTACGGAAACGATGTTAAACATTGAGACCCGCAGCGCATCAAGTATGCTGTAGCCGTTATGCCAGTGCAACCAGGCCGCGACAATCAGGCTGGCAACGACAAACAGCACAAAGAAGCCACGAACCTGGGCATCCTGCAGCAGCTCCTGTGGCTGACGTTTACGCAGTGCGGTCACAAACAGCAGGAACGGTAAGCCGCCGAGGAACATAAACAGGGTCGCGACCCAGTGTGAACCGTGCGAGAAGTGGTTCATTGAGCCATCGGAAGTGGAGTAGCCGCCCGTCGATAAGGTGGTAAAGGCATGGTTGATGGCGTCAAACATGCCCATCCCGGTCAGCATATAGCCGAGAATACACAAGCCGGTCAGCACCAGATAAACAATCACAATGTTTTTAGCTACGGTTTTGGCGCGCGGACTGCTTTTATCCGACCAGTCGGAGGATTCGGTCTGGAACAGGCGCATACCACCGACGTTAAGCATCGGCAGCACCGCTACCGCCATCACGATAAAGCCAACCCCGCCCAGCCACTGTAGAATCGAGCGCCACAACAGAATGCTGGGTGCCATGTCGTCTAAGCCGCTCAGTACGGTTGAGCCGGTGGTGGTAATGCCGGACATGGTTTCAAAATAGGCGTCAGTGAAGCTGATGTGGTTAATGAACACGAACGGCAGGGCGGCAAACGCGCTGGCGATGGTCCACACCAGACTGGTGATCAGAAACATGTCACGCACACTGAGGCGAAAATCGGCAGTGCGTCCCAGCGTCAGGCACAGGAACGCGGCCACATGGGTGATGATCACCGCCTTGGCAAAGTCGAGAAAGCCACCGGTACCGGTAAAAAAAGCCACCAGAGTGGGGACGTACATGAACAGCGCCAGTTTGGACAAAACCAGGCCGATCACGAACATTATCGGGCGTAAATTGAGCATGACGCCGTATACCTATAAGAAAAACGGGCTGGGTTGGAACAGAGCTTCCACGTCGGGCACGTATTTTTTATCAACCAGAAACATCACCACGTGATCATCTTGTTCAATTACAGTGCGGTCGTGGGCAATCAGGACCTCTTCACCACGCACAATCGCACCAATGGTGGTGCCCGGCGGCAGGCGAATATCACCGACCGCGCGGCCGACCACTTTGGAGGTGGTTTCGTCACCATGGGCAATCGCTTCAATTGCTTCGGCTGCACCGCGGCGCAGTGAAGACACGTTCACGATATCAGCGCGGCGTACGTGGGTTAGCAGGGCTGAAATGGTCGCCTGCTGCGGTGAAATCGCCACGTCAATCACGCCGCCCTGCACCAGGTCGACATAAGCGCCGCGCTGGATAAGCACCATCACTTTTTTGGCACCCATGCGTTTGGCCAGCATGGCTGACATGATGTTGGTTTCATCTTCGTTGGTCAGGGCGATAAACACATCGACCTGATCGATATTCTCTTCGGTCAGCAGCTCCTGATCGGCGGCATCGCCGCAGAAGACAATGCTGTTTTCCAGCTGTTCCGACAGCTGTTCGGCGCGCTGATAATTGCGTTCAATCAGCTTGACGCTGTAGCTGTGTTCGAGGCGTTTGGCCAGGCTGGCACCGATGTTACCGCCACCGACAATCATGATGCGGCGATACGGTTTTTCAAGGCGCTGCAGCTCACTCATCACTGAGCGGATGTGGTTGCTGGCGGCAACGAAGAACACTTCATCATCGGCTTCGATAATGGTGGTGCCCTGCGGGCGGATTGGCCGTCCCTGACGGAAAATCGCCGCCACTCGGGTATCGATGTGCGGCATATGCTCGCGCAGGGCGGACAGGGCGTTACCAACCAGTGGGCCGCCGTAATAGGCTTTGACTGCGACCAGGCTGACTTTCTCTTCGGCAAAGCTCACCACCTGCAGCGCGCCCGGGTATTGCACCAGGCGTTCAATGTAGCTGGTGACCAGCTCTTCCGGGGCAATCAGATGGTCGACCGGAACGGCGCCGGACTGGAACAGGGCTTCTTTTTCAGCCAGATATTCCGGCGAGCGGATGCGGGCGATACGGTTGGGTGTATTAAACAGAGTAAAGGCCACCTGGCAGGCGGCCATATTGGTTTCGTCGGTATTGGTCACCGCGACCAGCATGTCGGCATCCTGAGCCCCTGCTTCGCGCAGTACGTCCGGGTGACTGGCGTGGCCATTGACCACCCGTAAATCATATTTATCCTGCAGGCCGCGCAATCGCTCGCTGCTTTTATCGACGATGGTGATGTCGTTGTTTTCACCAACCAGGTTTTCCGCCAGCGTACCGCCGACCTGACCTGCGCCAAGAATGATGATTTTCATACCTAAATGTCTCTTGTGATTACACGCCAAAGGCAGCCTGTCGGCTGCCCCGGTCTCGTCCTTTATGCCTGAGCAGGCGTCACGCTTTTGCGGATCACGGCGTAGTAGAAGCCGTCCATGTCCTCTTCACCCGGCAGGATCTGACGTCCCGGCTGCTCAGGATCTGAGCCTTGCAATTGCGCATCCGCGGTACGGAGCAGGAAGTCTTTGACCTGCAGTACGTTTTCTTGCGGGGTAATTGAACAGGTTGCGTACACCAAAGTACCACCCGGCTTAAGCTGTTGCCACATCGCATCGAGAATTTCGCGCTGTAGCTCCGCTAATGCTTCGATATCATTGGCGCGGCGTAACCATTTGATGTCCGGATGGCGGCGGATAACGCCGGTGGCTGAACACGGTGCGTCGAGCAGGATGCGGTCAAACTGCGCTCCCGGCCACCACTGTTGCGGGTAGCGGGCATCGCCACAGATGACATCAGCGCGCAGTTGCAGGCGCTGCAGATTATCGTGTACCCGGTTGAGGCGGGTCGGATCGCTGTCTAATGCGACCACTTCGGTATTCTCGGTGTGCTCCAGAATATGTGCGGTTTTGCCGCCCGGCGCGGCGCAGCAATCGAGGATCAGCTCATCTTCCTGTGGGGTCAGATAATCAACCGCTAACTGCGCGGCAGCATCCTGCACTGAAACCCAGCCTTTCTCAAAGCCAGGCAGCAGGGTGACATCGCACGGTGCATCGAGTTTGATCGCATCCGCGGCCTCTGGGTGCAGGGTGTAGCTGATCTCAGCTGCATCGAGCAACTGCTGGTACTCAGCCCGGGTATGGTGCTGGCGGTTGACACGCAGCCACATCGGCGCCTTGCTGTTGTTGGCTTCAATAATGGCTTCCCACTGCTGCGGGTAGCTTTCCTGTAATAGTTTCAGAATCCAGCTCGGATGACCGTATTTACCGGCATTGTGACTGACTGCCACGGCGTCCAGCTCTTCCTGGTTACGCAGATAGCTGCGCAGTACGGCATTGATCAGGCCGCTCAGGTTAGTACCACGCAGGGTTTTGGTCCCTTCGACCGTTTCGGCTACCGCTGCGTGAGAGGGAATACGCATAAAGCTGAGCTGGTAAATACCGACCAGGATCAGATGGTGGAAGACGCGCTTTTTACCTTTGAGCGGGTTATCCATCAGTTCATTGGCAATCGACTCCAGACGCGGTAAATAACGCAGCGCGCCGTAGCAGATTTCCTGCAACAGGGCGTGATCTCTCGGACGTATTGTTTTTTGAGCCGCAGGAAGAGCGTGGGAAAGTGATTGACCTTTGTCGACCACCTGGAAAAGGACGTTGGCAGCCGCAGCGCGAACATTCATGGTGAAACCCTTAAAATTCAATGGGGACATCTCTGTCCCCGGTTAATGTACTGTGATGGTAACCAAAGCTTAGCTCAGTTGTGTTCCAACCTGGAACCAGTCAGCTCTGGCATTGAGAATGTCCTGCACCGGCAGCGCTTTTTTGCCCGGGATTTGCAGTTGCTCCAACACCAGCACGCCAGAACCGGTTGCCACATAGATACCGGTTTTATCCGCCTGAATTATCGTTCCGGCTGGCTGGTCAGTGCTTTGATCCGCAACACAACTTTTCCATACTTTGATGCTGTTGTCCGCGGCTTCAAAGTGGCTCATTGGCCATGGATTGAAAGCACGTACGCAGCGCTCGATATGCTCGGCGCTGTCCTGCCAGTTAATGCGGGCTTCTTCTTTACTCAGTTTCTTGGCGTAGTTAGCCAGCTCATCATCTTGTTTGACAGGCACGGCCTGACCGGCCTTGATGTCGGCCAGGCAGTCAATCAGAGCCTGCGGACCAAGATCAGCCAGTTTGTCATACATGGAAGCACTGGTATCGGTCGTTTCAATCGGCAGGGTGGCAATTTTCAGCATATCACCGGTATCCAGGCCGACATCCATCTGCATGATGGTCACGCCGGTTTCAGCATCACCGGCCCAGATAGAGCGCTGGATGGGTGCCGCGCCACGCCAGCGTGGCAGGATGGAACCGTGCACGTTGATACAGCCCTGTTTTGGCGTATCCAGCACGGATTTTGGCAGCAGCAGGCCATAAGCGACCACCACCATCAGATCGGCATTGAGCTCGGCTAATTGCTGCTTGGCTTGATCCGATTTGAAGTTTTCCGGCTGATAGACCGGAATATTATGCTCAAGGGCGATATGTTTTACCGGGCTGGCGGTCAGTTTCTTACCGCGTCCGGCCGGGCGATCCGGCTGAGTGTACACCGCGATCACTTCGTGCTCCGAAGACAATAACGCCGCCAGGTGACGGGCGGCGAAATCCGGAGTACCTGCAAACACAATACGTAATGATTGGCTCAAGGTAACCTCACTAAATTATTGATTTTTCTCGTTGAAGCGTTTGATTTTTTCCAGCTTCTCTTTGATGCGCTTACGTTTGAGCGGCGACAGGTAGTCGACAAACAACTTACCTTCCAGATGGTCGAGCTCGTGCTGCACACAAATGGCCAGCAGGTCGTCCGCTTCAAAGGTGTACTCGTCACCATCACGGTTGAGTGCTTTGACGGTCACTTCCGCTGCGCGTGGCACCAGGGCGCGCGCGCCAGGTACAGACAGACAGCCTTCTTCAATGCCGTCTTCCCCGCGTTTTTCCAGAATTTCAGGATTAATCAGCACCATCGGCTGATCGCGGGTGTCAGAAATGTCGATCACGACGATGCGCTGGTGCACATCGACCTGGGTCGCGGCCAGACCGATACCTTCCTCGTCGTACATGGTATCAATCATGTCATCGACGATTTTCTGAATCTCAGGGGTGACTTTCTCAACCGGCTTGGCAACGGTGCGAAGACGATCATCCGGGAATGTTAATACTTGTAATACAGACATATACACTCGAAAAATTGAACTGTGCCGAATCAGCTAAACGCTTGTTGGCTCAATTCTAGACATTTTATGACCTAAATGACAGCATCCTGCGTGATTTCTCCAGATCCTGGTCCCTAGTCTGCTCCGGAAAAAACGCTCATGTTGAGACTGCTGTGTCGTTTTAGCTCTGTTTTTGCCCTGCTCTGTTACTTTTCCCTGCCTGGTGTGTCAGTCGCGGCCCCCGGGCTGAGTGAGTCCGGGCCGGTTCTGCCCGAGATGCGTCTGCTCGACCAGACCGCGTTAGCAAAGGTAAGCCGTGTCCTGGGTACTTCGCTGCCGCGCGCTTATCTCATTCAGCCGCAGCCGATATACATCAGCGGAGCGCATACCGAACAAAGGTGGGGGATCTACCGCCCGTTGGCTCTGTTCTCTCCACGCCAGCAATCCATGCAGGCACTGAGGTTGGTCGCTCGCGCCTCGCTGACGGCCAGCGATGGCGCGCACAGCACGTTGCAAGTGACCAGCCAGATCCAGGAAATTCGTCCCCGGGATATCGCTTTGCCGGCCGTAAGGCTGGCGGACATCCGCTTTTCCACCAAGCATCCCGAACCGATCACAGTCTCTATCCTGGGCACCCCGCAAGGTCTGCACTACGCGGTGCGGAATGACTGGCTGGTACTGGATAAAGGTGCCGAGGACAAGCTGGTGGCCGGTCAACGTTTTGCACTGTTTCAGCGCGCGGCACCGGGCGCTGAGATTGCCTCCGGCGCCCTGATGGCGGATTTAGCGGTTGGCCGCCTGGTGGTTGAGCTGGTGTACCCTGGCTTGAGCCTGGCGCGGATAACCGCCAGCAGTCAGGTGATTGATAATAAAGTGGTACTGCGTGCGCTGTCTGACGACACAGACGCAGTGAGCGGGAGTGTGTTGAATGAGTCACCATGAAGAGTGGAATGAGGAAGAGTTCCAAGCCTGGCTGGCCTTTGCTTTTGTGCCCGGCTTTGGTCTGCGTGCCGTGCAGCGTTTAGCGGCGCGTGATGCGCTCAGTGTCCAGTTGCGTGATATTCAAAAAAGGGGGATGGGCCCCGGCCTGAATGCCAGTCAGCTTGCTTATCTGCGCAGTCAGGCCACAAAGGATGTGGAGGCGTGCCTGTACTGGCGTGAGCAGTCATCGCAGCGCGCGATTATCACCGCCCGCTGCGCCACGTATCCGCCCTTGCTCAGTGAAATTGCGGCTGCGCCGCCTGTGCTGTTTATCGAAGGTGATGCCGGTGTGCTGCTGCAACCGCAGATCGCAATTGTCGGCAGCCGTAATGCCAGCAGTGGCGGGCTGGAGATCGCGGCCCAGTTCGGTGCCCAACTGGCCGAGCAGGGGTTGGTGGTCACCAGTGGCCTGGCGCTCGGGATTGACGGCTATGCCCATGACGGCGCATTGAATGGCGGTGGCGACAGCGTGGCCGTGCTCGGCTGCGGTTTAGAGCATATTTATCCGGCCCGCCATCGTCGCCTGGCCGGGCGAATTGCCGAACAAGGCGCCTTGGTTTCCGAGTTTCGGCCCTCTGCCCGGGCACGGGCTGAACACTTCCCGCGTCGCAACCGGATTATCAGCGGCTTGTCGCTCGGGGTGTTGGTGGTGGAAGCGGCGGAAAAAAGTGGTTCCCTTATCACCGCGCGTTATGCCAGTGAGCAGAACCGCGATGTCTTTGTCATTCCCGGTTCAATTCACAACGCGCACAGTACCGGCAGTAATCAGTTGATTCGCCAGGGGGCTTGTCTGGTGCAGAATGTCGGGCAGATCCTCGATGAAGTCGCGAATTTGCTCGATTGGTCACTTAAGTCGCAGCAAACGGCGCAGTCTGAACTTTTTTCTCACCCAAATCAGCAAGAACAATTGCCATTTCCCGAGCTGTTAGCTAACGTAGGGGAAGAAGCTACACCAGTTGATATTCTTGCAAGCAGGACCCATATACCTGTCCAGGATGTCATGACGCAGCTCCTGGAGCTTGAACTTTCAGGGCATGTTGTTGCAGTTTCCGGTGGCTATATTCGAAAGGGGAGGGGCTAGCTATGATGATGGATATTTTGATGTATCTGTTTGAAACGTATATCCATAGCGATGCAGAGTTGCAAGTGGACCAAGACGAACTGGAAGAAGAACTGGTTCGGGCCGGATTTCACCAGAAAGACATCTATAAAGCCCTTCACTGGTTGGAAGAGCTGGCCGCGTTGCAGCAGACTGATGCGCAATCGGCAATTGCAACCAGTTCGCCAACGTCGGTGCGTATTTATGCGGCGCAGGAGATGGAACGCCTCGATCGTGAATCACGCGGTTTTCTGATGTTCCTCGAGCAGCTTAAGGTGCTGACGACGGAAACGCGCGAGATGGTGATTGATCGGGTCATGGGGCTGGAAACCAATGAGTTTGAACTGGATGACCTGAAATGGATCATCCTCATGGTGCTGTTTAATGTGCCGGGCAATGAAAATGCGTATACGCTAATGGAAGAGCTGCTGTACAGCAAAGAGCAGGGTATCCTGCATTAATCCCCTCTGAACCGATCAGAGTTTCCACAGTAGCGCGGTTATGAGCAGTAAAATCGATCACCAGTTGTTCTCGGCCCATGAGCAGGCCCTGAATCACGAACCTTGTCCTCAATGTGGCGGGGCGCTTGCGCTTCGCCATGGCAAACACGGCCCTTTTCTGGGCTGCAGCCAGTATCCGGCCTGCGACTATATCAAACCACTTCATCACAACGATGGTCACATCATCAAAGAGCTCGGTGTGCCTTGTCCGGAATGCGGGCATGAGCTGGTTTTACGCCAGGGACGCTACGGCATGTTTATCGGTTGCAGTCATTACCCGGCTTGTCACCATATTGAATCGCCGGACCAGCCGGCAGACGCCTCTCCACAGCGGCAGGCTCTGGCTTGTCCTGAGTGTGCAACCGGTCATCTGGTTGAACGTAAAACCCGATTTGGTAAAACCTTTTTTGCTTGTGATGCTTACCCTAAGTGTAAGTTTGCCGTTAACCTGCCACCGGTGGCCGGGCAGTGTGAAGCGTGTGGTTTTGGCTTGCTGATCGAGAAGAAGCTCGCCAGCGGTACCCGTTATCAGTGTGCGGCCCGAAAATGCGGCCATACGCAGAGCAGTGATTCGTCACCGGCGCAATAATCTGTAATCTGCACAATAAAAAACGGCGCCTCAGGGCGCCGTTGCGGTTTCGATTCAGCGGCAATTATTGTGGCTGAATCTGACGTGCTACTTCCTGTACGGCAGGGAAGGCATCGGCGTCGAGCACTGTGGCCAGTTCACACAGCTTGCGCTGCAGCTCACCGCTGTAGTCGGCCGTCACGTTGATATGGCCCATTTTACGCCCCGGACGTTTTTCTTTGCCGTACCAGTGAATATGGCAACCTTCCATCGCCAGCAATTGTGTTGGCAGAGTATCTTCACCCAGGATGTTGATCATGGCGGTTTCACGGATCAGCTTGGTGCTGCCCAGAGGCAGGCCGCATACCGCGCGCAGATGATTTTCAAACTGACAGGTTTCTGCACCCTGCTGGGTCCAGTGACCAGAGTTATGCACACGCGGCGCAATTTCATTGACCAGCAGTTCGCCCTGCACATCAAAGAACTCCAGTGCCAGTACGCCGACGTAATCCAGGCTGTCTGCCACTGCGCTGAACATCTGTTTCGCTTGTTGTTGTAACTGCGGCGCATCAATCGCGGTCGACAGGCTGAGTACGCCGTTAACATGGACGTTTTCCGCCAGCGGATACACCGCGATTTCGCCATTGCTGCCACGCGCACCCACCAGGGAAACCTCGCGGTCAAACGGGACAAATTGCTCAGCGACAATCGCCTGGTTGTCTGACGCAGCGATACATTGTGCCATTTCAGTCCAGATTGCATCGGCATCAGCCGCTTGTTTAAGACGCCACTGGCCTTTGCCATCGTAACCACCCAGCGCACTTTTCAGTACCATAGGAATGCCGATTTTTTCGATCGCTGCATCAAAATCGGCCCGGTTGTTAATCACCGCGTATTTGGCGTTACGGACACCGGCATTATCCAGCAGGGCTTTTTCTAGCCGGCGATCGCCACCGGCTTTGATGGCTTGTGTGCTGGGCAGGAATTTCCCGCTGCGCTCGCATACGGCCAGCACGTCATGTGGGATATGTTCGAATTCTGCGGTGATCACATCCGCTTGTTCAATTGCCTGCTCCAGGCCGTGACCGACCACAGCCTGGGTGAGCGGATGCACCACATTAGCGCTGGTCACATCAAAAGCGCTAATGCCAATATTGAGTGGCGCGCCTGCCAGCGACATCATGCGCGCCAGCTGGCCGGAACCTAATACCAGAACGTGCATAGGATTACTCCTCAGCCGGATTCGGGTTAGCCAGCACGGTTTCGGTTTGCGCGGCACGGAACGCTTCTACCTTGGCCATGATGGTTTCATCCTGCGTGCCGAGGATTTGCGCTGCCAACAGACCGGCGTTCGCCGCACCGGCTTCACCGATGGCCAGGGTGCCTACCGCAACACCTTTTGGCATTTGTACGATAGAGTACAGTGAATCGATGCCCGACAGAGCACGCGACTGTACTGGTACGCCAAGGACTGGCAGGCTGGTAAAGGCTGCTGCCATACCCGGCAGATGAGCCGCGCCGCCTGCGCCGGCAATAATGACTTTCAGGCCACGCTCTTTTGCGCTTGAGGCATAATCGGCCAGAAGTTGAGGGGTACGGTGCGCTGAAACCACTTTTGTTTCGTAAGGAACACCAAACTGATCCAGCATCTCTGCTGCTAGCTTCATGGTTGGCCAATCCGATTTTGATCCCATGATAATGCCGACTTTCATCTCAAACTCCTTCAAGCGTTTTAATTTGGGTGAGCGATCGTTGGCGCATTATACGAAGATTTTTCTCGCAAGCAAACGTTTGCGCTGATGGGGTGTTTCCCGACCGCTAAATTAGCCATAATTAGATTTAGCTGTCACGCCGGATAATTTGTACACTAAGCGGCAAATACAGAGCAGGTCAACAGAGCCTGGCAAGTACAAGTCAGCTAAATAGTAGGAATCTCAGGTGAATAATTTCGAACATACACTGCAGGCATTGCAGTCTGGTGAAGTGATTGCTTATCCGACCGAAGGCGTATTCGGGGTCGGTTGCGATCCGGATAACCCGCAGGCGATTGAAAAACTGCTGCAGCTCAAGCAGCGCCCGGTGGAAAAAGGTCTGATTCTGATTGCGGCTTCTTATCAGCAGTTGCTGCCTTATATTGATGAATCGCAGCTGACTGCTGAACAGCTGGAGCGGGTTCAGTCAACCTGGCCCGGTCCGGTGACCTGGATCATGCCGGCCAGTGAGCGGGTCTCATCCTGGGTCAGCGGCCAGTTCGACACCATCGCGGTACGGGTGACTGATCATCCGCTGGTACAGCAGCTGTGCCAGGCGTACGGCAAACCGCTGACGTCAACCAGTGCTAACTTGTCCGGGCTGCCACCATGTATGACTACGGCAGAAGTCGAGCAGCAACTAGGCGACAAGCTGGTAGCGATTCTGCACGGTGAAACCGGCGGACGGAACAAGCCAAGCGAAATTCGTGACGCGAAAACACTTCAGGTCTTAAGACAGGGTTAACACAAGGACACCACCATGCCGAGTATAGATAAAGAAGCGGTCAAACAGTTCCTGCTCGAATTACAGGACTCTATCTGTCAGCAGCTCGAAGCCGTCGATGGCGCGGCCCGATTTGAAGAAGATGCCTGGCAGCGTGAGCCGGGTGAACGTCTGGGCGGTGGTGGCCGTACCCGGGTGATGCGCAATGGTCAGGTGTTTGAGCAGGGCGGTGTGAACTTTTCTCATGTTGCGGGTCAACAGATGCCGGCCTCTGCGACGGCGCATCGTCCTGAACTGGCCGGGCGTTGCTTTGAGGCCATGGGGGTGTCACTGGTGATGCATCCTAACAACCCTTATGTGCCGACTTCGCATGCTAATGTGCGTTTCTTTATCGCCGAAAAAGAGGGTGAAGCACCGATCTGGTGGTTTGGTGGTGGCTTTGACTTAACGCCGTTTTATCCGTTTGAACAAGATTGTCAGCACTGGCACCAGACGGCAAAGGATCTGTGTCAGCCATTTGGTCCGGATGTCTATCGTGAGCATAAAGCCTGGTGTGATGACTATTTCTACCTGCCGCACCGTGAAGAGACGCGTGGCATTGGCGGCCTGTTTTTCGATGATCTGAATCAGTGGAGTTTCGCGCAGTGCTTCGATTACATTAAAGCAGTGGGAAAAGGCTATACCCAGGCCTATTTGCCGATTGTTGAACGTCGTAAGCAGACACCCTACGGCGAGCGTGAGCGTGACTTCCAGCTCTATCGTCGCGGCCGTTACGTCGAATTCAATCTGGTCTTTGACCGCGGCACCTTGTTTGGCCTGCAGTCAGGAGGCCGTACTGAGTCGATTCTGATGTCGATGCCTCCTCTGGCTCGCTGGGAATATCGCTATCAGCCTCAGGAAGGCAGCGCCGAGGCACAACTGGGTGAGTTTTTAGTACCGCGCGAGTGGTGACAGAATTTCGTGTCGGTGGTAGGGTCGCATCAGCGACCCTATTTTCTATTCAGGATTCAGGCAAAAATAATTCAGGCATGGATATGGCTTTTCAAAACGATCATTATGCAGTGTTCGGCAACCCTATTGGGCACAGCAAATCCCCTTTTATACATACTCTGTTTGCCCGTCAGACTAACCAGTCGATGACATACACGGCGCAGCTTGCACCGGTCGATGGTTTTGTCACGGCAGCCACACAGTTTTTCGCCACTGGTGGAAAAGGCTGTAATGTGACTGTCCCTTTTAAAGAAGAGGCGTTTCAGTTTGCCACCCGGCTCACTGAGCGTGCCCGTCTGGCAGGAGCGGTCAATACGCTGAAAAAGCTCGACGACGGCATTATTCTCGGTGACAACACCGATGGTGAAGGTCTGGTTCAGGATCTGATGTTGCACCAGGTGGTACTGCAGGATACCAATATTTTACTGATTGGTGCCGGCGGTGCCGCACGCGGGGTGATCAAACCTTTGCTGGATAAAAATCCTCGTTCTATTACTGTGACTAACCGGACGTTGAGTAAAGCTGAGCAGCTGGTGGCGAATTTTGCCAGTGATGAGCGGGTGCAGGCGGTAGCGATGGATCAGGTCGCCAGCGGTTACGATGTGGTAATCAACTCCACCTCGGCCAGTCTGGAAGGCAAACTGCCTGAGGTCAGTGGTGCGATCTTCGGTTCGCACAGCGTGGCGTATGACATGATGTATGGCAAAGGACTGACCGTCTTTAACCAATGGGCACTGGACAACGGTGCTGCTCATGTCTACGACGGGCTGGGTATGCTGGTTGGCCAGGCGGCGGAGAGCTTTATGTTATGGCGTGGTTTACGTCCCGGCACAAAGCAAATTCTGCGCGAGTTACGTAACAACCTGGAAGCGTAAAATGAATCAGTCAATTTTATTTCCTGATATACAACGTTGGGATGAAGTGCTGCAGGCGGTGGTTTTTCCGGCTCAGCAGTCCGGAGCCCTGATCGAATGTGTGGTGCCATTAACTGAACTGAGTCGTTTAAGCGGCCGGGTAGTTGAGGGTAGCCAGCAAGCGCTGGATACATTTGCCGAGTGGCGCTTTGATCTTGAAGAGAGCGCTGAGGCACTGATTGAAGATGAAGCCTTCAATCAGTACGGACAAATTGAAGTCGTCAGCTGACGACTTCGACTTCATTCATATAGTCATTTTTGTTCTGCACATAGTTTTGGGCAGATTTGACTAAAAATGCCTTCTCTTTGTCGGTCAGTGCGCGGGCTTGTTTAACCGGGCTGCCGACATATAAATAGCCACTTTGTAAGACTTTGCCTGGTGGTACCAGACTACCGGCCCCGATCATGACATCGCTTTCTACTACCACGCCGTCTAAGATAATCGCCCCCATACCGACCAGTACCCGGTCGCCTATAGTGCAGCCGTGCAGCATCACTTTATGGCCGACAGTCACATCATCACCAATCAAAAGCGGATAGCCATCCGGGTTCTCCGCGTTTTTATGGGTCACATGCAGTACGCTGCCGTCCTGAATATTGGAACGCGCGCCGATCTGTATATGGTTCACATCGCCGCGCGCCGCGACCAGTGGCCAGACACTGGCGTCGTCACCTAAGGTGATATCGCCGACAATGATGGCGCTGCTATCGACATAAACCCGCTCACCCAATTGGGGAATGATTCCTTTATAACTACGAATTGCGCTCATGACGCCTCCTTATTTAGGCTGTAAAGGCCAGTTTAGAAGTGAAAGAGTGTAAGAAATAGCCCTTTGTGAGTAAAAAAACGTCAAACGACAAAAAAAACGGAAAAAACGATAAAAAGCCCTTGCCAACGTGAGCGCGATCTCTATAATGCCCCCTCGCTGACACGGCAAAGCTTCGCAAGAAACCAAGCAGTCAGTCAGGTTCATTTTAAAAGCTGAAAAGCTTGCGAAAATAAATTTAAAAAGTGTTTGACACCAAAATTTATCTCGCTAAAATGGCCGCCTCTTCCACGGTGACTCAGTCACTGCAGTCGGAAGAGAAGCTCTTTAACAATATAAACCTATCAATCTGTGTGGGCACTCGTTGATGATAATCGAAGATGATTCTAAAGAATCAACTTAGGTATCAATGAACTGAGTGACCAATTTGAATGAGCAA
>NZ_SSHN01000019.1:0-65849 GCF_004804295.1 Vibrio sp. H11
AACAAGGGGTTTCTCTTAAAGAGAAATATGGTGGAGGGGGACGGATTCGAACCATCGAAGGCGGAGCCGGCAGATTTACAGTCTGCTCCCTTTGGCCACTCGGGAACCCCTCCAGGGGTTTTCTTATTCTTTATCAGAATAAGCTTGACTGACGTTTTCCCAACGCATCAATCAAGTTTTTCTCTTACGAGAAGAATATGGTGGAGGGGGACGGATTCGAACCATCGAAGGCGGAGCCGGCAGATTTACAGTCTGCTCCCTTTGGCCACTCGGGAACCCCTCCAGGGTGTTTTTCTTATTCTCTACCGGAATAAGCTTAAGTGACGTTTTCCCAACTCGTCGCTCAAGTGCGGAGCGCATATTATCAAACTCGCTCTCTCTGTAAACCCTTTTTTTATGTTTTTGAATCGAATGCTGGCTTTTTCGTCAAAGAAGCTAATAAAACAGCATTTTGGCGCGGATTGCTTACAGTTTTGCCAGCTATCTTTACGTTAGTTGACGTTAAAAAAAAGATTAGCGGTTACAATATAATAAGATTCAATATATCGATCATTATTATGAAAAAAACAACTCGTCTATTTGTTACCCTACTTACTGCCCTTACTGTTCAGCCGTTGTCTGCCTTCGGGGCGTCGCGCGCTATACCTGTGGTGATTGAAAGCGTAGAGGCACACCCGGTTTCTCAATCACTGTCACTGGTCGGCAAGCTAAAAGCGGATCAATCGGTTGATATTGCCCCGGAAGTGACCGGTAAAGTCGATATTATCGCGGTGAAAGCCAATCAGCAGGTCAAAAAAGATCAACTGCTGGTCCAGTTCAATGATGATAAAGCGCGTGCAGCGGTGACCGAAGCCGCGGCGTATCTGCGTGATGAGCAGCGTAAACTGCGCGAGTTTGAGCGACTGGTGAAGCGCAACGCCATTACCCAGACCGAAATTGACGCCCAGCGCGCCAGCGTCGAAATCGCCCAGGCGCGTCTCAACGCTGCCCAGGCCAATCTGGAAGATCTGCGTATTACCGCGCCGTTTAGCGGCACGGTCGGTTTTATCGATTTCAGCCGCGGCAAACTGGTCAGTGCCGGCGAAGAATTGCTGACTCTCGATAACCTTGCTCTGATGCAGCTCGATTTACAGGTGCCGGAGCGTTATCTCTCCAAGTTACAGAAAGACATGAAAGTGCTCGGGCGCACCAATGCGTGGCCGGGTGAGATGTTTGAAGGCCACGTGGTGGCGATTGATTCGCGCATCAATCAGGAAACGCTTAACCTGCGGGTCCGGATTCATTTCGCGAATCCGCAAGGCTTACTCAAACCTGGCATGCTGTTGTCGGCCCAACTTGATTTTGCCCCGATCAATGCGCCAATCATTCCGGTTCAAGCGCTTGAATACTCTGGCACTAAGCGCTATGTGTATGTGGTTGGTGACGACAACATCGTCAGCCGGCGTGAAGTGCATCTCGGCGCGCGAATCGAGAATGAAGTGGTGATTGAAGATGGTTTGGAAATTGGCCAGCACATTGTGGTGCAGGGCATCGTCAATATGCGAGATGGCGCGACCATTACAGAAGTGGATGCCTCCGGTCAACCGGTGACAAAAGAGGGTGAACTGTAATGTGGCTGTCTGATGTCTCGGTAAAAAGACCGGTTGCAGCGGTCGTACTGAGTATGCTGCTGTGCGTGTTCGGTATGGTTTCCTTTTCCAAACTCGCAGTGCGTGAGATGCCGGATATTGAAAGTCCGGTGGTGTCGATTTCAACCCGTTATGAAGGCGCTTCGGCGACCATCATCGAAAACCAGATTACTTCCGTGCTGGAAGACCAGTTGGCGGGCATCAGCGGGATCGATGAAATCACCTCGATTACCCGTAACAGCATGTCTCGGATTACGGTGACATTTGAGCTCGGTTATGACCTCAATACCGGCATCAGTGATGTGCGTGATGCGGTGGCCCGTGCCCAGCGCTGGTTACCGGATTCGGCTGATGATCCGGAAGTGTTTAAGAATAACGGCTCCGGTGAAGCTTCGGTTTACATTAACCTCAGTTCGACCGTGATGGACCGTACTCAACTGACCGATTATATCGACCGGGTACTGATTGATCGTTTCAGTCTGATCTCCGGAGTCAGTTCGGTCGATGTGTCCGGCGGTTTGTACAAGGTGATGTATGTGCGCCTCAAGCCTGAGCTGATGGCGGGGCGGGGCGTTACGACCTCCGATATTGCCGATGCACTAAACCGCGAAAACCTCGAGAGCCCGGGTGGTGAAGTGCGCAACGACTCGACCGTGATGTCGGTGCGCACTGCGCGTAGTTACCAGAAACCCGAAGACTTTCAGGATCTGGTGGTCAAGCATGCCAGCGGACGCAGCCCGATTTATCTGCGTGACGTGGCCGATGTGTTTATTGGGGCCGAGAACGAAAACTCGACCTTTAAGAGCGATGGCGTGGTCAACGTCAGTATGGGCATCGTTCCGCAGTCTGATGCTAATCCGCTCGATGTCGCTGATCGGGTCCATGCTGCGGTGGCTAACATTCAGCAGTTCCTGCCGGAAGGGACCCGCCTGGCGATTGACTATGACTCGACGGTGTTTATTGACCGTTCGATTGAAGAGGTGTTCAGTACCCTGTTTATTACCGGCGCACTGGTGATTCTGGTGTTGTACATTTTTATTGGTCAGGCGCGCGCGACGTTAATTCCGGCAGTGACGGTACCGGTGTCACTGATCTCCTCATTTATTGCCGCTTACTATTTTGGTTTTTCTATCAACCTGATCACTTTGATGGCGCTGATCCTGTCGATTGGCCTGGTGGTGGATGACGCGATAGTGGTGATGGAGAATATCTACCACCATATTGAACAGGGCGAGAAGCCCTTGCTAGCCGCTTTCAAAGGGGCGCGTGAAGTGGGATTTGCGGTAATCGCGACCACCATGGTGCTGGTGATGGTGTTTTTGCCGATTTCGTTTATGGATGGCATGGTCGGCTTGTTGTTTACCGAGTTCTCCGTGCTGCTGGCGATGTCAGTGATATTCTCCTCCCTGATTGCTCTGACCCTGACGCCGGTACTGGGCAGTAAAATTCTGCGCGCCAATGTGAAATCCAACCGCTTTAACCGCGCGGTCGATCATCTGTTCAGCAAGCTTGAGTCGGGATATCGCGCCTGGCTGGCGCATGCCCTGAACCTGAAGTGGGCCGCTCCATTGGTGATCCTGGCCTGTATCGGTGGTAGTTACGGTTTGAATCAAATGGTACCGGCTCAATTGACGCCATCGGAAGATCGCGGGGTGATTTTTGCGTTTGTGCGTGGCGCGGATGCGACCAGTTATAACCGCATGGCGGCCAACATGGATCTGGTTGAAGAGCGTCTGATGCCGATGCTCGGGCAGGGGTTTCTC
This sequence comes from Vibrio sp. H11, assembly GCF_004804295.1. Classification (NCBI taxonomy): domain Bacteria; kingdom Pseudomonadati; phylum Pseudomonadota; class Gammaproteobacteria; order Vibrionales; family Vibrionaceae; genus Vibrio; species Vibrio sp. H11. The sequence goes on from NZ_SSHN01000019.1 coordinate 3,392, forward strand.
AAGTCATTCAGCATTCAGTCGCCAGCGTTTGGCGGTAATGCCGGCGACCAGACCGGTTTTGTCATCATGATTCTGGAAGACTGGAAAGAGCGTACTGTGACTGCTCAGAACGGGTTAGGCCTGGTGCGGCAGGCGCTGGCCGGTATTCCGGATGTGCGGGTGTTCCCGTTTATGCCCGGTTTCCGCGGCGGCTCAAACGAGCCGGTCCAGTTTGTTCTCGGAGGCTCGGATTACGCTGAGTTGCAAAAATGGGCCGACGTGATGGAAGAGCAGGCGCGTCAGTCCGGTGTGATGACCGGGGTGGATACTGACTATTCGGAAAAAACGCCCGAGCTGGTGGTGACGGTGGACCGTCAGCGCGCAGCTGAGCTCGGTATCAGTGTACAGGATATTTCCGATACTCTGGAAGTGATGCTGGGTGGTAAGAGTGTGACTACGTTCCTGGAACGTGGTCAGGAGTACGATGTTTATCTGCGTGGTGATGAGAACAGCTTTAATAATGCGACCGATCTGACGCAAATCTATATGCGTACCTCATCTGGTGATCTGGTGACGCTGGATACGGTGACCAAAATCGACGAAGTGGCATCATCGATTCGCCTCTCGCACTATAACAAGCAGAAATCGATCACGATTACTGCCAACCTGGCCGATGGGCATACCTTAGGTGACGCGCTCGATTTTCTCGATCAGCAGGCGATCAAGCAACTGCCGAGCGATATCTCCATCAGTTACTCCGGTGAGTCGAAAGATTTTAAAGAAAACCAGTCCAGTGTGGCGGTGGTGTTTGCTCTGGCTTTGCTGGTGGCTTATCTGGTGCTGGCGGCGCAGTTTGAAAGCTTTATCAACCCTCTGGTGGTGATGTTTACCGTCCCGATGGGCGTGTTTGGCGGCTTTATCGGCCTTTATCTGATGGGGCAGGGCATGAACATCTACAGCCAGATCGGCATGATCATGCTGATTGGTATGGTGACCAAAAACGGTATTCTGATCGTTGAGTTTGCCAACCAGCTGCGTGACCGTGGTCTGGCCTTTGAAAAGGCGGTAGTCGATGCGGCGGCAAGACGTTTACGCCCGATCCTGATGACGGCGTTTACCACGCTGGCTGGCTCAATACCGCTGATCCTCTCTACTGGTGCCGGTTATGAGAGCCGGGTATCGGTGGGTACGGTGATTTTCTTTGGCATGGGCTTCTCAACCCTGGTGACCCTGTTTGTGATACCGGCGATGTACCAGTTAATTGCCCGCTCAACGGCGGCGCCTGGTCATGTGGAAGCCGAGCTGCAACGTGAACTGGGGTATGATGTCCGCTCGCGTTCAACTCATGAGTAATCTTGCTCTGCGTGAGCCTTGCACAAGGTAGCCGTCATGGTGTCATCAATGAGCCCGCGTAATGCGGGCTCAATGCTCTGCGCAGCAGGGCGCTAACGATAGGTGACAATATAGCGTTTGGGTTTATGGTTCATTGCCAGCACCAGGTTGAGCATCACGGCACCAAAAATGGAGGTGAGGATGGTCTGCCCCGGAACGAAGAACATCGAGACCGCCAGGATCACGCAATCCATCGCCATCTGGCTTTTCCCCACCGGAATCGAAAATTTATCGTCGATATACAGGCACAGTACGTTAAAGCCGCCGATACTGGCGCGATGACGAAACAGAATCAGCATCCCCAGCCCCATCAGGACGCCGCCAGCCAGTGCGCAGAATGCCGGCTCGGCATTGCTGAAGCTGATAACCAGTGCAAGATGGTCGGTCAATACTGATACCAGTGCACCACAAATTGCGCTGTTGATGGCAAATTGGTGGCCGAAACGCTTCCAGGCCAGCAGATAAAACGGACTGTTAATTAAAAAGAACAGCCAGCCGAACGACAGAGGCAGGATTTGACTGAGTAATAAAGCCAGTCCTGCAGCGCCTCCGGTTAATAACTGACCGGCCTGGAGTAAGAATACTCCCTGGGCAACCAGGAAGGTACCGGTCAGCATCGCGATCCAATCTTCTTTACGTGTGTGTTTTTCCATCAACTTTAAATTTTAGTGGCCGATAATGCTCCGGATAGTAAAGAAAAGCTGATCATTTCGGTAGCGAGGCGGGGAAATTTGAGGTAAACCTATGTAATTAACGCTTTACAGGGTGTAAAGCATAAAATTGACACTTTGACGAAGCAGACTGTGAGACGGGTCTACGTGGTGGGGCGGAACTCCTTCTGGAGCACGCTTTTTATGCTATGGTGGGCCTTAACCCGAAGTCAGGAACACTTCCTTTGCGGGAAGATAAAACACTTCGTCTGTCATTATGAAAAAACTGCATGATATTTTCTGCAATTTGGACTTTAAGCAACAGATCAAATTATGTAGAATGCGCGCCATTAGAGTGACGAAAACGTTTGCGTTGGGTTCATTGTGCAGTTTTTTGCCAATTTCAGTACAATCTGAGTCAGGAGATACAGATGCTAAAGCGTGATATGAATATCGCTGATTATGATGCGGAGCTATTCGCAGCAATCCAAGAAGAAACTCTTCGCCAAGAGGAACACATTGAGCTAATCGCTTCCGAGAACTACACCAGCCCGCGTGTCATGGAAGCGCAAGGTTCTCAGCTGACTAACAAATACGCTGAAGGTTACCCAGGCAAGCGTTACTACGGCGGCTGTGAGTACGTCGACAAAGCAGAATCTTTGGCTATCGACCGTGCGTGTCAGCTGTTTGGCTGTGAATACGCCAACGTTCAGCCTCACTCTGGCTCTCAGGCAAACAGCGCAGTTTACATGGCTCTGCTGAATCCGGGCGACACAGTTCTGGGTATGAGCCTGGCGCACGGTGGGCACCTGACTCACGGTTCACCAGTTAACTTCTCTGGTAAGCACTACAACGTCATTCCTTACGGTATCGACGAAAGCGGCCAAATCAACTACGACGAAATGGAAGCGCTGGCACTGGAGCACAAACCGAAGATGATCATCGGTGGCTTCTCTGCTTACTCACAAATCGTTGACTGGAAACGCATGCGTGAAATCGCAGATAAAGTGGATGCGTACCTGTTTGTCGACATGGCGCACGTAGCGGGTCTGATTGCTGCGGGTGTATACCCGACTCCAATCCCTCACGCACACGTTGTGACTACGACAACTCACAAAACACTGGCTGGCCCACGTGGCGGTTTGATCCTGTCAAACGCTGGTGAAGAGATGTACAAAAAGCTGAACTCAGCGGTATTCCCTGGTGGTCAGGGTGGCCCTCTGATGCACGTGATCGCTGGTAAAGCCGTCGCGTTCAAAGAAGCGATGGAACCTGAATTCAAAGCATACCAACAGCGTGTCGTACAAAACGCGAAAGCTATGGTTGCTCAGTTCCAGGAGCGCGGTTACAAGATCGTCTCTAACGGTACTGAAAACCACCTGTTCCTGGTTGATCTGATTGATAAAAACATCACAGGTAAAGAAGCAGACGCCGTTCTGGGTGCAGCAAACATCACTGTCAACAAAAACTCAGTGCCAAATGACCCACGCAGCCCGTTCGTGACTTCTGGTATCCGTGTTGGTACTCCGGCGATAACTCGTCGTGGTTTCACTGAGCAAGATGCGAAGAACCTGGCTGACTGGATGTGTGACGTTCTGGACAACATCAACGATGAGTCTGTGATCGAAGCAACCAAACAGAAAGTTCTGGAAATCTGTAAACGTCTGCCAGTTTACGCATAAGTGCCGATAAGCCAGTTACGCGAACGCGTAAATGAGCCCATCGACGTTAAAGGCCTGCATGATGCAGGCCTTTTTTATATCTTTTTTAAGTACCGGCACTGAGGTTGATTCAATACAGGTGCTTCAGTGGCGCTGATTATGTCCGTCGCCCGGACAGATGTGTCATAGACAACATGTCCCATAGACAAAACGTATCACGGGCAGATAGCACGCCGGATTACTTGGCAATGCTCAGCAGAGTGCCGGATTTACATTTGAACAGATAGTAGCTGTTGCTTTCGCTGAATTTACCCAGTCCTTCACCATCACAGTAGTCGATATTAATATCACGCATGGTTTCTAGTGTACTCTCTTGCTGCAGGGCGAATTTAGCGCCGTCGGCACAGACAATCCGCACCCGTCCGTCGTCACTGAGTGAGTAGATGTTCACTTCTGTGTTGCACAGTTCAAACGAGGCTTCGCGATAGTTGTCCTGTGTGGTATTCGACGCACAGCCGGATGCTGTCGCCAATGCTACCATAGCCAGCAGGCTCAGTTTGGTCATTCTGGTCATCCTTACAGGACATCATGTCCGTATATACGTAGTTGCGCAAAGTGTAGACTATTTTCTCTGCTCATCTCAAGCGCTGTCGTTGCCGGCTGATGTACAGAAATAAAAAAACCGGCGTTTAAGCCGGTTTTTAAAGCAAAGGCGGGAAATTATTTGACTTCCATGCCTTTCGCTTGCAGATCCGCATGGTAAGACGAACGGACGAACGGGCCACAGGCCGCGTGAGTGAAGCCCAGCTCCAGTGCGATGTCTTTCAGCTCATCAAACTCCGATGGCGGCACATAGCGTTCTACCGGCAGGTGGTGACGGCTCGGAGCCAGATACTGACCCAGAGTCAGCATAGTCACACCGTGAGCGCGCAGATCTTTCAGTACTTCGACGATCTCTTCTTTGGTTTCGCCCAGACCCATCATCAGGCCTGATTTGGTCGGAACGTCCGGATGCATCTCTTTGAACTTACGCAGCAGTTCCAGTGACCATTTGTAGTTGGCACCAGGGCGCGCTTTACGGTACAGGCGCGGTGCCGTTTCCAGGTTGTGGTTAAATACATCTGGCGGGTTATCTTTTAGCAGATCCAGCGCCACATCCATACGACCACGGAAGTCAGGAACCAGGGTTTCAATGCGGATTTCAGGGTTCAGAGCACGGATCTCGCGGTTGCAGTCCGCGAAGTGCTGAGCACCGCCGTCACGCAGGTCATCACGATCCACTGAGGTGATCACCACGTATTTCAGCTTCATGTCCTTGATGGTCTGAGCCAGTTTGTGCGGCTCTTGTGCATCCGGAGTCAGAGGACGGCCATGGGCAACGTCACAGAATGGACAACGACGGGTACAGATAGCACCCAGGATCATAAAGGTTGCAGTACCGTGGTTAAAACATTCGGCCAGGTTAGGGCAGGATGCTTCTTCACACACAGAATGGAGATTATTCTTGCGCATTGCTGACTTGATGTCCTGAATACGCTGACTGTCCGCAGGCAGTTTGATTTTCATCCATTCCGGTTTACGCAGGATTTCTTTCTGCTCGGCAGGCATGTTTTTAACTGGAATTAATGCCATTTTGTCGGCGTCACGGTATTTTACGCCTTTTTCCATTTGGATTGGTTTGCTCATGCTTTCTTACCTATGACAGGTGCTTCAGTGCTGAATTCTACTTGTTCGTAACCAAACAGGCTGACGAGTTCTTTTATGAGTTGTTGCTCGACGTCCGCGATATCACCCGGGCCGCCTAAATCGCTCACTTGCACCATTTGCATACCTTGGTAACCGCATGGGTTGATACGCTGAAAAGGAGAGAGGTCCATGTTGACGTTGAGCGCTAAACCATGGAACGAACAGCCTTTACGAATTCTAAGACCGAGTGAGCAGATTTTTTTACCATCGACATAAACGCCAGGAGCATCCGGGCGCGCGGCAGAGTCGATATTGTAAGCTTTTAACGTGTTAATTACGAGGTTCTCAATATCAGTGACGAGTTCTCGTACTCCGAGGCTCTTACGACGCAGATTAATCAGGAAGTAAGCGACGATCTGACCGGGACCGTGATAAGTCACCTGGCCGCCACGATCACTTTGTACAACCGGAATGTCACCAGTGTTGAGAAGGTGTTCGGCTTTACCGGCCTGACCCTGGGTGAACACAGGGTTGTGTTCGACAAGCCATACTTCATCGCAGGTGCTGTCATCGCGTTGATCGGTAAAGTCATGCATTGCCTGCCAAACAGGATGGTAATCCTGTCGACCTAATCGTCTGACAACAAGCTGGTTATCCATCGTAGAAGTCCGTCAGTGATATATAAAGTGCTGGGATTATAAACGTGTTCAGCGTTTTGAACTACAGATCGAAGCACTATTTTTGACCCTGAAATTTATGTAACTATTTTAATTTATTGATAAATAAACAAAAAGCAGCCAGTGGCTGCTTTCAAAAAAAATTGAATATATCAAATAAATCCAGATTGAGCCGCTTACAGTACCATGCGTACGATTTCAATATCGCCCAGCTCTTTGTACAGCACTTCTACCTGCTCAATTGAAATTGCAGTGATAGTCACTGACACTGAGTGGTAGTTGCCTTTGCCGCTTGGTTTGACGCGTGGGCTGTAATCACCTGGAGCATGGCGCTGAATAACTTCCAACACAAGCTCTGGCAGCTCAGGTTTCGCATGACCCATCACTTTGTAAGTAAACGAGCATGGGAACTCTAGCAGGTCTTTCAATTTTGCATCAGAGTTGATGGTCAACATATTGGAAACTCCAAGTTTGGTATTCAATAACGGTGTCGAATAGTACAGCCTATTGACAGCGATCTCAAGTCACGCAAAAAAGCCGCCTGCTGGCGGCTTTGTCTGACAGGTTTACACCTTACGGCTCACTGCCGGTCGGTTTAGAACAAGCCTTTGAATAGCAGGACAATGTAGTCCCACAGACGGCTGAACATGCTACCTTCTTCGACGTTTTCCAGCGCCAGCAGAGGACGTTGTGCTACATCTTCACCGTTTACCTGGTAGTACAGAGTACCGACTTTTTCGCCTTTCTGGATAGGAGCTTTCAGCTCTTTTTCCAGCACGAAGCTGGCAGTCAGATCTTTCGCCTGGCCGCGTGGCAGAGTGACGTAAGTGTCTTCGCCTACACCCAGAGCAACCGTTGACTTGTCACCCATCCATACTTTTTCGTTGACGAAAGTTTCGCCCGCTTTGTGTGGTTCAACGGTTTCAAAGAAACGGAAGCCGTAGCTCAGCAGCTTTTTGCTCTCTGATTTACGTGCGTTCATGTCTTTGGTGCCCATAACAACGGCAACCAGACGCATCTTGCCTTCGGTTGCCGAGCTGACCAGGTTAAAACCTGCGTTGGTGGTGTGACCGGTTTTGATGCCGTCCACGTTCATGCTTTTATCCCACAGCAGACCGTTACGGTTGTACTGAGTGATGCCGTTGTAAGTGAATTTCTTCTCTGAGTAGATTTTGTACTCGTTCGGAACGTCACGGATCAGAGCCTGACCAAGCAGCGCCATGTCGTAAGGCGTGGTGTACAGGTCCGCGTTGTCCAGGCCGTGCACGTTGGCAAAGTGGGTATCTTTCATACCCAGGCTGCTGCCCCAGGCGTTCATCAGATCGACGAACGCATCTTCTGAGCCGGCAATGTGTTCTGCCATTGCGACACAGGCGTCGTTACCTGACTGAACAATGATGCCCTGGTTCAGATCGCGTACTTTGACCGTCGTGCCGACTTCGATGAACATCTTTGATGATTCCGGGAAGTTCTTCGCCCAGGCATTACGGCTGATAGTGACGTCATCATCGTTAGAAATGTTACCACGCTTCAGTTCCTGGCCGATGACGTAGCTGGTCATCATTTTGGTCAGGCTGGCTGGAGACAGCTTGGTATTCATTTCTTTCTGGGCAAGAACTTTGCCTGAATGATAGTCCATCAGTACAAAACCTTTTGCCGCGATCTGTGGCGCATCTGGAATTACGACAGGAGAAGCGTTAGCTGTGCTGGTGAACGTAGCGGAAAGCGCAATTGAAGACGCTAAAACAGAATTTAGGATGGTTTTTTTCATGATGAATGCGAATTGTTTAATTAATTGTTCGTTATATTAACAGAAACGACTTCTCAAACCAGACCTGACTAATCAGGTCGGGCTTGGGATGCCATTATTGCGTGACTGAGTGCTTTTTAATAAAGGCAGTATCGTACCCCAGAGCTTTCACCTTTTCGAGGGTGTCCTGTGTTTGTGTGTAATCACTGAACGGTCCCAGAAACAGGCGATGGCTTTGGTCAATACTCTCGACAAAACTTTGCACTGAAAGGCTTTGACCCATTTCTTGCGCTAAAGTTCGCACTCTTTGTTCATTTTGTGAAGATGCCACCTGAATGATGTACTGAGGTGCACCGGATTTCGGCTTGGCATCACTGCTTTTGTTGACGGCAATCACCTCGATCTCTACATTCGCGGTGCCGGCCTGAACCACACCGATTTTATACGCTGCGGCATAACTTAAATCTATGATGCGCCCGGAGTGGAAAGGGCCGCGGTCATTGACCCGCACCACGGTCGATTTGCCATTATCCAGATTGGTCACTTTGACATAACTCGGCAGCGGCAGGGTTTTATGCGCAGCGCTCATTGAGTACATGTCATAAATTTCGCCGTTTGAGGTCAGGTGACCATGAAACTTTTTACCGTACCAGGACGCTTTGCCGCGCTGTTTAAAGCCCGACGTCTGTTTTTCAATCTGATAATTGACACCGCGTAGGGTGTAATCTTTGTTGCCTCCGAGACTGTACGGTTCGTACTGCGGGTTGGCATCTTCAATATGATCGACCGACATTGGCGTATCAGGCGCCACATCATCGTCGATCTCGTAGCGCCCGGATGGGGTGGTACTACAGCCGGCCAGGATTGCGGCGCAGCAAAAGGTAACAAGGAGCTTGGAGTGCATCATTAGTTTGCCTTCGAAAACGCTTTTCTATGGGTATGGATTGACATCAGAATACCAAATCCTGCCATGAGGGTGACCATAGAAGTACCGCCATAGCTGATCAGTGGAAGAGGTACACCCACTACCGGCAAAATACCGCTTACCATCCCGATGTTTACAAACACATAAACAAAAAAGCTTAGCACAATACTGCCGGCCATCATGCGACCGAATGCGGTTTGTGCGTTGCTTGCCAGGTAGAGTCCGCGGCCAATAATAAATAAGTAAACTGCCAATAGCGCAAGAATGCCTATCATGCCCCATTCTTCGGCGATTACTGCAAAGATAAAGTCAGTATGTCGTTCAGGTAAGAATTCCAGGTTGGACTGGGTGCCGTGCAGCCAGCCTTTTCCGGAAATCCCGCCCGAACCGATAGCAATTTTACTCTGGATAATGTGGTAACCGGCACCGAGCGGGTCGGACTCCGGGTTAAACAGAGTACGTACCCGGGTTTTCTGATACTCGTGCATCAGGAAAAACCACAGCACCGGCACAAACGCACCGACCGCCATGGCCGCCGCGACGATAATTTTCCAGCTGATACCAGCCAGAAAGATAACAAACACTCCGGAGGCGGCGATCAGAATCGAGGTGCCGAGGTCGGGCTGTTTGGCGATCAGTATGGTCGGAAAGAACACCATGACAGCCGAAATCATCAGAGTCTGAAAACTCGGCGGCAGCGGACGCTTGCCGATATAGCGTGCCACCATCAAAGGCACCGCCAGTTTGAGTAATTCCGATGGCTGGAAACGGACAAAGCCCAAATTCAGCCAGCGCTGAGCACCTTTGGAGACTTCACCAAAAAACAGTACTCCCAGCAGCAGGATCACGCCGACAAAAAACAGTCCCGGTGCCAGGCGCTCGTAGGTACGCGGTGGCAACTGGGCCAAGCCGATCATCACTGCCAGCGCCAGTACCATACGCATTGCCTGACGATCCATCATCGCCAGGCTCTGGCCGCTGGCACTGTACATCACCACCAGGCCAAACCCCATCACGACCAGCAATCCCAGCAGCAGCGGCAGGTCGATATGCAAGCGTTCGAAAAAGGCCCGGTTCCGGCCGGTAGAAGGATCGAGTTTCATTCCTGTTTTGCCTTATCGTCTTTCTTGAGAATAATGTGGTCAAAGATCTGTCTGGCAACCGGTGCACCATGACTTGAGCCGCCACCGGCGTTCTCCAGCACTATGGTGACAATCGCCTGCGGGTTATCGACCGGCGCAAAACTGGTGTACAGCGCATGGTCGCGCAGATGCTCGGCCAGTTCGTCGGCGTTATATTTCTGGCCTTCCGCCAGGCCAAATACCTGAGCAGTACCGGACTTACCGGCACTCTGGTATTCAGAGCCGTAAAAGGCGCGGCGTGCGGTACCACGGCTGCCGTGGTTGACCAGGTGCATGCCTTCGATGGCGATATTCCAGTATTTGTCCGGTACACCGGTGATCGGCGGATAGGTGGTGTATTCGGTCTCTTTCTGGGTCGAGAATTTGTCACCATTGTTGATGGTTGAACGCAGCAAGTGCGGCGCAATCACCTCACCGTGATGGACCAGCACCGAGGTCGCCTTAGCGATTTGCATCGGGGTCGCGGTCCAGTAACCCTGGCCGATACCCACCGGTATCGTGTCGCCCTGATACCAAGGCGTGCGGTGGCGGGCCATTTTCCACTCACGCGTAGGCATGTTAGCGGTACTTTCTTCGTGGATATCAATACCGGTGTAGTCGCCAAAGCCGAATTTCATCATCCAGGTCGACAGGCGGTCGATGCCCATGTCATACGCGACCTGATAAAAGAACGTATCGACCGATTCTTCCAGTGCTTTGGTCACATTCACTGTACCGTGTCCCCAGCGGGACCAGTCACGGAACGGACGGGTTTTCGAGTTTGGAATGCGCCAGTAACCCGGGTCATTACGGGTGGTGTTGGGTGTAATGACGCCTTCTTCCAGTGCCGACACCGCGATAAAGGGTTTGACTGTTGATGCTGGCGGATAAATCCCGAGTGTGGTGCGGTTAACCAGCGGGCGGTTTTTGTCGTTGAGCAGCGCGCTGTACGCCTTGCTTGAAATGCCGTGCACAAACGCATTCGGATCGTAGCTCGGACTCGATACCATGGCCAGTACGCCATTATCTTTCGGATCCAGCACCACGGCTGAACCACGACGGCCTTCCAGCAGGTTATGCACATAGACTTGCAGATCGATATCGAGATTGAGGACGATATCTTTGCCCGGCGTAGGCGGAACGTATTTCAGAGTGCGGATGATACGGCCGCGGCTGTTGACTTCCACTTCCTGGTAACCGGCGGTGCCGTGCAGCACATCTTCGTAGTAACGTTCGATGCCGAGCTTGCCGATATCACGCGTGGCCTGGTAGTTGGCTTCTTTGCCTTCTTGTTCAAGACGACGCATGTCGCGGTCATTGATGCGTGATACGTAACCGAGCACGTGGGTCAGCACTTCGCCGTACGGGTAGAAGCGCTTGAGGTTGGCTGTCACCGACACGCCGGGAAACTTGTACTGTTGAACGGAAAATTTGGCCACTTCCTGCTGGGTCAGCTGGGTCAGCAGCGGCACCGAATTAAAGCGGCGGGTTTGACGACGCTCTTTGTCAAACGCGGCGATTTGTTCCGGCGTGATTTGCAGAATCTGTTGTAAGCGCGTGATGGTGTCGTCCATGTCTTTGACTTTTTCCGGGATGATTTCCAGGTTAAAGACAGGGCGGTTTTCAGCCAGCAAAACACCGTTGCGGTCGTATATCAGGCCGCGGTTGGGCGCGATAGGGACGACTTTGATGCGGTTATCATTGGAACGGGTTTTATAATCCTGATACTGGTTCACCTGGATGTTGTACAGGTTGGCGACCAGTATCCCCATCATCAAGACAATGCCGACAAAAGATACAATAGCACGGTTACGAAATAACCGTGCTTCTGCCAGATAGTCTCGAATAGGGTTACGCTTACGTAACATCAGTCTCTATTCTCGGTGATAAGGGTGATTAGCGGTAATACTCCAGGCGCGGTACAGGCTTTCTGCCATCACAACTCGCACCAGTGGGTGGGGCAGGGTCAACGGTGATAATGACCAGCTCTGCTCTGCGGCGGCTTTACACGCCGGTGCCAGACCTTCCGGGCCACCAATCAGGATCGATACATCCCGGGCATCCAGTTTCCAGCTTTCCAGCTGTTGCGCCAGTTGTTCGGTGTCCCAGCGCTTACCGGGAATGTCAAGAGTAACAATTCGGTTACCCTTTGGCACGGCTGCCAGCATGGCTTCGCCTTCTTTTTGCAGAATTCTTGCAATGTCGGCGTTTTTGCCCCGCTTACCGGCGCTGATTTCCACCAGTTCCAGTGGCATATCATGCGGGAAGCGGCGACGGTATTCCTGAAAACCCTCTTCGACCCACTTGGGCATTTTGGTGCCAACGGCGATCAGTTGAATCTTCACCTTAGCTCCAGAGTTTTTCCAGTTGGTACATCTCGCGTTGTTGTTCCTGCATCACGTGCAGCATGGTTGATCCCATATCGACCACGACCCATTCGCCTTCATTCTCGCCATCGATGCCCAGCGGTTCAATGCCGGCTTTTTTGGCTTCGCTGGCCACATGCTCAGCAATGGAAGCAACGTGTCTTTTCGACGTCCCGGTACAGATGATCAGGTAATCGGTGACGCTGGATTTACCGATCACATCCAGGGTAATAATGTCGACCGCTTTCATGTCGTCGGCTTTGTCGGCAAGAAAGTCTTTGAGTTCTTCACGTTGCAAGGGAATGTTCCTCTGAAATAAATAACGATAACAAGATATGAAAAAAGCGCGGCACTATAGCACGCTTCAGGCAGGCAAGGGTAAGTTTGCCTGCGGAACACAGCACTCCAGGCTCAGTTGGTGTAATAACGGCCAGGGCGACTGTTCATATTGAGTTTTTGCCACAATTTCGCATTGGGCAAGTAAGCGCACCAGATGTTGCAGATGCTGCACTGACAGACGTTGCAGAGCGGCGGCGTATAACGGACGTTTGTTTTGCCAGATACGATATTTATCAAACAGGCTACCGATAGGCTGACTGTTCATCGCCTGGCGCATCTGCAGCAGCTGAAACAGCTCTTTTTGTGCTGTTCGCATCAGGATAATCGGCTCCACGCCTTCGGCCGCTTGCTGGCGCAATATGCGCTGAGCACGGTTGGCTTTGCCTTCCAGCAGCGCATCAATCCAGTGAAACGGTGTAAAGTGGTTATGGCGGCTGAGCGACTCTTCCAGTCTCACCAGAGTGAGCTTGCGATCCGGGTAAAGCAGGATCAGTTTCTCCAGGCTCTGGGCCAGGGCAAACAGGTTACCTTCGTGCCACTGTGCCAGCATTTGAACCGCTTCGGCGTCGGGCTGTAAACCTAACGCCCGGCAGCGCGCGGTAACAAACTGGGGCAGGCGGCTGATGTCGGGCGTCAGGCAGTTGACCATCGCGCCGTGCGCACTCAGCGCCTTAAACCAGGCGCTGTTTTCCTGCGCCCGGGTCGGTTTCGGACCGACGATGACCAGCAAAATATCCGGATTGAGGCTGTCAGCCAGCTTGGCCAGCTCTTTACCTGCGGCGGCATTCAGACCCGCCTCGGGAATTTCCAGCTCGATCAACTGACGGCTGGAAAACAGACTCATTGACTGGCAGCAGTCATACACTTCGTTCCAGTCGAGGCTGGCATCGATCTGAAAACGATGTTTTTCCTCAAAACCCTGGCTGCGCGCCTGCTGTTCAATCGCGCTGCGCGATTCCTGAATCAGCAAAGGCTCATTGCCGAACACCAGATAAACTGGCAGCAGCGACTTTTGCAGCGCGTCGGCCAGTTTGTCAGCATACAATCTCATCAGACCGCCTACTGAGTGTTGCCGGCAGCGGCTGGCTCTTGAACGGTGTTGACCTGGTAATCCGAATGGGTATCACCGGTTTGCGGATCGTCCATATGACCGGATTCGATCGAGGCTTTAAGACGTGCCATCTGACGCACAATCTGACTCGCGGCCAGTTTGCGCATTTCATCTTCAATCATGTCGCGTTCGACCGATTTTGCCAGTGCAGTCAGCGGGTTATCCAGGTAGCTGCGGGTCACGCTGGTGGAGAAGGTTTTTTCACCCAGCTCAGGAATAAGAACACGGTAAGAGGCGCGGAAGGTCAGCTCTTTTTCTGCCGTGCGTGCGTTTTGGTACAGCGACAGAGTGCGCTCGCTGATGCCTTCACTCAGCAGATGCAGGTTTGGCACATTTTCGCTCGGGCTGACCAGGGCGATTTCATTCAGGCGCAGCTGACCTTTCACTAAACGGGTAAAGGTGCTGTATTGGTCGTAACTGGTGACCGACATCGTGCTCAGTTCTTCCGGAACATCGTAGTCACCACGCAGGTGAAAACCGCAGGCACTGAGCAGGGAGGCGGTCAGAACAACCAGTGATAACTTCAATGTAGATGACAATGTCAAACGCATGGGGCTACTTTCTCATGAAATGGATTTACTTATCTCAGCCCACCACCATGATGGGCTGAGATAAGTAAACAGGGCCAAAGCCCTGTTTACAGACCGTCAGAGACGGAATTAGTTCGCAACGATGTTCAGCAGTTTGCCCGGAACATAGATAACTTTGCGAATGGTTTTGCCGTCGGTGAACTTCAGCACGTTTTCGTCTTTCAGACCAAGCTCTTCGACTTGCTCTTTCGTCGCGTCCGCCGCTACCGTCAGTTTGCCGCGCAGCTTACCGTTAACCTGCAGAACGATCAGTTTTTCGTCTTCAACCAGAGCCGCTTCATCGAAGGTTGGCCATGCCGCGCTGTCGATGTCTGCCTGACCCAGAGCATTCCACATTTCAAAACAGATGTGCGGTGCAATCGGGTACAGCATCAGCGTGATCGCTTTCAGTGCTTCATCCAGAATTGCACGATCCTGAGCCTCTTCCTGTGGTGCTTTCGCCAGCTTGTTCATCAGCTCCATGATCGCTGCAATTGCGGTGTTGAAGGTCTGACGACGGGCAATATCATCGGTCACTTTGGCGATGGTTTTGTGGACATCACGACGCAGCGCTTTCTGGTCTGCGTTCAGTGCTGCCGCGTCAACCGCGCCGGCTGCGCCTTTCTCTGCGTGCTCACGCACCAGTTTCCAGACGCGTTTCAGGAAGCGGTTGGCACCTTCAACGCCTGATTCCTGCCACTCCAGCGTCATATCCGCCGGTGAAGCAAACATCATGAACAGGCGTACGGTGTCTGCACCGTATTTGTCGACCATTTCCTGCGGGTCGATACCGTTGTTTTTCGACTTAGACATTTTGATCATGCCTGAGTGTGCAACGTTGCGGCCTTCGCCGTCGACAGCAGAAGCGATGCGCCCTTTCGCGTCACGTTCTACTTTCACTTCCGTCGGAGAAACCCACTCTTTGGTGCCTTTCTCGTTGGTGTAGTAGAACGCATCGGCCAGCACCATACCCTGACACAGCAGCTGTTTAAATGGCTCGTCAGAAGTCACATACCCGGCATCACGCAGCAGTTTGTGGAAGAAACGTGAGTACAGCAGGTGCATACACGCGTGCTCGATACCACCGATGTACTGGTCAACCGGCAGCCAGTAGTTCGCTTTTTCCGGATCCAGGATGTCATCGGCTTGCGGGCTACAGTAGCGCGCGTAGTACCAAGACGATTCCATGAAGGTATCGAATGTGTCGGTTTCACGCAGAGCCGGTTCACCGTTAAAGGTGGTTTTCGCCCACTCTTTGTCCGCTTTGATCGGGCTGGTGACGCCGTCCATTACCACATCTTCCGGCAGAATGACCGGCAGCTGGTCAGCCGGAACCGGATGAACTTCACCGTCTTCAGTGGTGACCATCGGGATTGGCGCACCCCAGTAACGCTGGCGGGATACACCCCAGTCGCGCAGACGGAAATTAACGGTTTTGACCCCTTTACCTTCTGTTTCCAGTTTGGCTGCGATCGCATCGAACGCGGCCTGGAATTCCAGACCATCGAACTCACCTGAGTCAAACAGCACACCTTTCTCGGTGTACGCTTCAGCCGAAATGTCCAGCTCGCTGCCGTCAACGGGTTTGATGACCGGAATGATCTCCAGGTTATACTTAGTGGCGAACTCGTAGTCACGCTGGTCGTGGGCAGGTACTGCCATCACCGCGCCTGTACCGTAGTCCATCAGCACGAAGTTAGCCACGTAAACCGGTACTTCACGACCATTCAGCGGGTGAATCGCCGTCAGGCCGGTTGCCATGCCTTTCTTCTCCATCGTCGCCAGTTCAGCCTCAGCGACTTTGGTGTTTTTACATTCTTCGATGAAAGCCGCCAGTTCAGGGTTGCTCTGCGCCGCTTTCGTTGCCAGCGGGTGACCGGCAGCGATGCCGACGTACGTCACACCCATCAGGGTGTCCGGACGTGTGGTGTACACTTCCAGATCCTGCGCCTGATCTTTGACTGCAAACTTAAGTTCCACACCTTCAGAGCGGCCAATCCAGTTGCGCTGCATGGTTTTCACCATTTCCGGCCAGCCATCCAGATTATCCAGATCATCCAGCAGCTCTTGCGCGTATGCCGTGATCTTAATGAACCACTGCGGGATTTCTTTTTGCTCTACCGGGGTATCACAACGCCAGCAGCAGCCGTCTTCAACTTGTTCGTTGGCCAGAACGGTCTGGTCGTTCGGACACCAGTTAACGGAAGACGTCTTCTTATAAACCAGGCCTTTCTCGTACAGCTTGGTGAAGAACTCTTGTTCCCAACGGTAGTATTCCGGACGACAGGTCGCAAATTCGCGGTTCCAGTCGTAGCCAAAACCCAGCAGTTTGAGCTGGTTTTTCATGTATTCAATATTTTCGTAGGTCCACGGCGCTGGCGCAGTGTTGTTTTTGACTGCAGCGTTTTCTGCCGGCAGACCGAAAGCATCCCAGCCGATTGGTTGCATGACGTTTTTGCCTTGCAGACGCTGGAAACGAGAGACCACATCACCGATAGTGTAGTTACGCACGTGACCCATATGCAGACGGCCACTTGGGTACGGGAACATTGAGAGACAGTAGAATTTTTCTTTATTTGGGTCTTCACTTACAACAAAGGTCTTGTTGTCGTCCCAATGCTGTTGAACTTTTTGTTCAATATCTTGCGGGTTGTATTGCTCTTGCATCGATGATATCCGGTTATCTTGGAATTTGTGAGTTCAGTTTGAACAGATACTAATAGATCGTCATAGAATACCTAAAGCAAGGGAGCACAACAATAGCCAATCGGGTTTGATAGAGGTGACATATGCCAAAACAAAAAACGGGTTACGAGGCTTTAGTTGAAGAGGTGGTCGAAACCCTCAAGAAGAGTCCGCAAGAAGTCGATCATATTCTGGACACTTCCGGCAAAGTCGTGGCCGCCGCCAATGACCTGACCAAAGATGAGCTGGCGCTGATTTCCGCCTACATAAAAGCTGACCTTAAAGAGTTCGCTGACAGTTATGAAGAGGAAAAAAGCAGCCCGTTTTATCTGATGATCACCAACTCCATCTGGCAGGGCCTGCTGGATATTACCGATCGCACCAAAGTGGAGTGGGTCGAGCTGTTTCAGGATCTCGAGCATCAGGGGTTGTACAAAGCCGGAGACATGATTGGACTGGGCGTGTTGGTGTGCGACAGCTGCGGCCATCGGATGGAATACAATCACCCGACCGAAATTGTCCCTTGTACCCGCTGCGGCGCGACCGCTTTCAGTCGTCAGCCGTTAAAGCCTTAGCACTTGCTCATGCGGACACCGAGCCTGATGTCCTGACAAGAGCCTGGTGATACGACAAGAATTTGCTCCGGTAACACGCAAAAACACTAAGAGCCCCGACGGGGCTCTTAGTGTTTTTGATGGTCAGCTATCTGCATCAGGATGGTGACGGCGGCGTTGCAGCAACAGGCCGGCCAGCATAGCCAGGGCAGTCCACATATACAGCGGCCAACTGCCCAGAGCATGATATGGCGTCTGGCCACGGGTCGGCACCAGTTCGGCACGCAGCACGCCGGTCTCAAACTGCGGGATTTGGGCGGTGATTTGACCACGGTAGTCAGTCACAGCGGTCACGCCGTTATTGGTGGCACGAATCAGAGGTTTACCCAGTTCCAGCGCGCGCATACGGGCAATTTCCATATGTTGTAACGGGCCAATCGAGCGGCCAAACCAGGCATCGTTGGACAGGGTGAGCAGGAAGTCGGTGTCGTCGGTGGTGTTGGCACGTACCTGCTCGTTGAAGATGATTTCGTAACACAGTGCTGGCGTCAGGGCATGGCCACTGGCGATAATATTCGGTTGGATATAGTCACCCGCGGTAAATGAAGACATCGGCAGGTTGAAGAACGGCGCCAGCGGACGCAGCAGGTCTTCAAACGGAACAAACTCACCAAATGGCAACAGGTGATGCTTATGGAAACGCCGGGACACATCGTACTGGTATTCGCCTTGTGGAGTATCACCCAGTGCCAGCACGCTATTGTAATACTGCTTGTCATCGGTCTGATTCAGAATGCCGGTGATGATGGTACTGTGGTTGAGGCGTGCTGCCGCATCAAGGTTGTGCAGGTAGGAAGTCAGCTCAAACTCGAAGGCCGGCACGGCGGCTTCCGGCCAGATAATAATGTCCGCATCCCAGTTTTCACGGGTGAGGTCGGTGTACTTCATAATGGTTGGCCAGCGTTCGCTTGGCAGCCATTTACGTGCCTGAGGTATATTGCCCTGAATCAAGGCTACCTTGGTGGTTTTGTCCGTGTCCGGTTTGACCCAGCGTGCGGCATTGAGCCCGTAGCCGGCAGCAAAGATAACCGCCGGGATCAGCAGCAGGGTTTTACTTTTACTCAGTAGCGTCAGGGCCAGTGCGCCAGCGGACAGCATCACCATCAGCGTCAGCAGTTCCACCCCGCCGAGCGGCGCGTAATTGGCGAGCGGACTGTCTATCTGACTGTAACCAAGCCACAACCACGGAAAGCCGGTCATCACCCAGCCGCGCAACCAGTCACTGACCAGCCAGAGCGCGGGAGCAGCAAGTAATAAGCGGCCACGACCAGAGGCCGGGAAAAAGCGATTGAGCGCCCAGGCAAACAGCGCCGGATAGATAGCCAGGTAGCCGACTAACAGTAACATCAGGGACACACTGGCGATTTTGGGCATACCACCAAAGGTATCAATGCTGATATGAACCCAGTTAATACCGATGCCAAACTGTCCCAGGCCCCAGCAATAGCCAATCAGCGCAGCGCCTTTGACGGATTGTTTATGGAGCAGCAATAACAGCAGCAGCGGGCTGAGAATGGCCACAGGCCAGAGTTGATAAGGAGCGAAAGCCAGGGTAGTGAGGGCGCCAACAAAAGCGGCCGCAAGCGGCCGCATAAGGCGATGAATTGTATTCGTCATCTGCAACTTTTCTGATGCTCTTACCGAAGTAAGAGAGATTTGAACTACTCTTCGCTGATCTCCGGAAGAGCTTCCATATCGGGGATGGTTACCTGAAGTTGAACCACGCGACGATTATCAGCAGCCGTTACCTTGAAGTTGTAGCGATCGATTTCCACGATTTCACCACGACTTGGCAGGTGGCCAAAGGCCGTCATCACCAGGCCGCCGACCGTATCCACTTCTTCATCACTGAAGCGGGTACCGAAGGTATTGTTGAATTCTTCGATGGTGGTCAGCGCCTTCACCGCATAGGTGTGTTTGCTGAGCTTACGAATATCCAGTTGCTCTTCATCGTCGGTTTCGTCTTCGATATCGCCAACGATTTCTTCCAGAATATCTTCAATGGTCACCAGGCCGGAAACCCCCCCGAACTCATCTACGACAATCGACATGTGATATCGTTCCTCACGGAACTCTTTCAGCAGACGATCGACGCGTTTGCTTTCAGGCACCACCACCGCCGGGCGGATCACTTCTTCGATGTCAAACGGGGAGCTGTTCGAGCCTAAGTATTTGAGTAAGTCCTTCGCAAGCAGAATGCCTTCCACATGGTCTTTGTCTTCGCTGATGACCGGATAACGCGAATGCTGCGCATCGGTAATCAAGGCGACCAGCGAGTCCAGGTTATCGGTACGCTCGACGGTGACCATTTGTGAGCGGGGAATCATGATGTCACGAACCCGCATTTCGGCAATTTCCATAACCCCTTCCAGCATATCGCGGGTGTCATGGTCAATCAGGTCATTGACTTCAGAGTCGCGGATCACGTCAACCAGTTCCTGGCGATCCTTGGGTTCTCCCTGAAATAACTGACCTAGGCGCTCAAAGAAGGACTTTCTACTCGGACCGTCCGATTTTTCTTTGTTTCCTTCGGAAGAATAGGGCGAATTATCTTCGTTCATTGTTTCTCTATTCGGTAACGCTATCAGATGTGTGATAGCTCACATTAAGTTAACCGCGCCGTTATGGCAGCGGAAAACTAGATTTTATCGGCCAGATATGGGTCTTCAAACCCCATTTTCTGCATGATTTCTGTTTCGAGGGACTCCATCTCTTCAGCTTCGTCATCCTCGATATGGTCATAACCTAGCAGATGAAGACTGCCATGTACAACCATATGGGCCCAGTGTGCTAGCAGAGGCTTATTTTGCTCTTCTGCTTCGCGTTCAACGACCTGGCGGCAAATCACCAGATCACCGAGCAAATCCATTTCGATACCGGGCGGTACTTCGAACGGAAAAGACAGCACGTTGGTGGGCTTATCTTTGCCGCGGTATTCGAGGTTGAGCTGGTGGCTCTCTTGTTCATCGACGATGCGCACCGTCACTTCAGCCTGAGGCTGAAACGGCGTGACGGCTGCACTCAGCCAGGTGGCAAAATCGTCACACGACGGCAGCCCGGTTTCATCCTCGACGGCCAGTTGTAAATCAAGTTCGATACTCATGACTCACCAGACTCTTCCAGAGCGCTTGAGCTTGTCAGCTCAGCTTTCTGCTGCTCGAGCAGTTTAGATTCACGCTCTTCACGACGGCGTTTCTCGTACTCTTTACGCTCTTTCTGATCCTGGGCTTCCCACTTCTCATAGGCGTTGACGATACGAGCCACCACTGGGTGACGCACAACGTCGTCGGCGAGGAAGAAGTTGAAGCTGATCTCCTCGACTTCGCTCAGTACTTCGATTGCATGGCGCAGGCCCGATTTAGCACCGCGTGGCAAGTCGATCTGGGTCACGTCACCTGTGATGACAGCGCGCGAGTTAAAGCCGATCCGGGTCAGGAACATTTTCATCTGTTCGACGGTGGTGTTCTGGCTTTCGTCGAGAATGATAAACGCATCGTTCAGGGTACGGCCGCGCATGTAAGCCAGCGGAGCCACTTCAATGACGTTACGTTCAATCAGTTTTTCAACCCGTTCAAAGCCGAGCATCTCAAACAGCGCATCGTAGAGCGGACGCAGGTAAGGGTCGACTTTCTGGCTCAGGTCACCGGGCAGAAAGCCCAGTTTCTCACCCGCTTCAACCGCCGGACGAGTCAGCAGAATGCGACGGATTTCCTGACGTTCCAGGGCATCAACCGCTGCTGCAACCGCCAGGTAGGTTTTACCGGTACCGGCCGGGCCAATACCAAAACTGATATCGTGGGTCACCATGTTGACCAGGTACTGAGCCTGATTTGGCGTACGTGGCTTGATGATGCCTTTTTTGGTTTTGACAAACACTTCTTTGCCGTGCGTAACCAGCTCCGATTCGGTGCTCTGTTCCAGTACGCCGGACTCTTTGATTGCCAGATGGATCTGATCCGGTTCAATGTCGGCGATTTGGCCGCGGACCGGCGCAGTGTCGACATACAGAGTCTTCAGAATGTCGAGCGCGGCAGTCGCAGTATGTGCTTTACCTACAATCGTGAAGTAGTTACTACGGTGGTTGATTTCAACGCCTAAACGACGTTCTAAATGCTTGATGTTGTCATCGAAAGGACCGCACAGACTGGCAAGACGGCGGTTATCGGAAGGTTCGAGATCTATCTCTAAAGTAACGATTTTATTGCTCAATTTAACCTCTCAGTATGTCATTTTCAGACGCCCGATTTTGACCGGGCGTCTCATGACAGTGTATACCCAAGTCAGCACGAAATGCGAGTTTCTGCGCGAAATCTTGCCGGTCTTGGGTTACTGAAACTTAAGGAGTAAATGTAGCTACTCCCAGCTCATCTTCACGGCGTGTTTTCGCCATCATTTCTGAAGGAGAAGTCACGACACGCAAGTTCATCTCTTTTTCTGTTCTTACGAGTTCACCGCGCAAAGAGTTCGGGAACACATCAACAATGTTGACATCGACAAACTGGCCAATCAGCTCAGCCGGTCCTTCGAAGTTTACTACACGGTTGTTTTCGGTACGACCACGAAGTTCCATCAGGTTTTTCTTCGACGGACCTTCAACCAGAATACGTTGCTGGGTACCCATCATCAGGCGTGAGTAACGCATCGCCTGGCTGTTGATCTGCTGTTGCAGCTCGTACAGACGTGCTTTCTTGGTCTCTTCCGTCAGATCACAAGGGTAATCCGCTGCTGGTGTTCCCGGGCGAGGCGAGAAGATAAAGCTAAAGCTCATATCGAAATCGACATCGCGGATCAGTTTCATGGTGTCCTGGAAGTCTTTGTCAGATTCGCCGGGGAACGCAACGATAAAGTCAGAACTGATCTGGATATCCGGACGCGCTTTACGCAGCTTACGGATAATAGACTTGTATTCGATACCGGTGTGCGGACGTTTCATCATGGTCAGGATACGGTCACTACCGCTTTGCACCGGCAGGTGCAGGAAGCTCACCAGCTCAGGGGTGTCTTCGTATACAGCGATGATGTCGTCAGTGAACTCCAGCGGGTGGCTGGTGGTGAAACGAATACGGTCAATACCATCGATTGACGCAACCAGACGCAGCAGCTCGGCAAATGAACAGATTTCACCGTCATGCATCGGGCCGCGGTAAGCGTTTACGTTCTGACCCAGCAGGTTGACTTCACGTACGCCTTGCTCTGCCAGTTGCGCGATTTCATACAGCACGTCATCCATCGGGCGGCTGACTTCTTCACCACGGGTGTAAGGTACCACACAGTAAGTACAGTACTTAGAACAGCCTTCCATGATAGAGACGAAAGCGGTCGGGCCTTCAGCACGCGGCTCTGGCAGACGGTCGAATTTTTCGATTTCCGGAAAGGAGATATCCATCACCGGTGCATGATCTGACTGAGATTGTTTGATCATCTCTGGCAGACGGTGCAGAGTTTGCGGGCCAAAAATAACATCGACAAACGGTGCGCGGTCACGGATATGATCGCCTTCCTGAGTCGCGACACAGCCACCCACGCCAATTACGACGCCTGGCTTTTTGTCTTTCAGTGTTTTCCAGCGGCCCAGCTGGTGGAATACTTTCTCTTGCGCTTTTTCGCGAATCGAACAGGTATTAAGTAGAAGTACGTCTGCTTCCTCTGGCTCTTCAGTTAGCTCATAGCCGTTCGCAGCGTTAAGCAGGTCGGCCATTTTTGATGAATCGTACTCATTCATCTGGCAGCCCCAGGTTTTGATTAGCAGTTTTTTACTCATGTTCTTCGCTCGGTCGTTAGTTTAAATTAAGGGAGCAAATCGCCCAGTGTTTCCAGTGACGTCTGGATATTTTTGCCAGACTTGGTTAAAAATTAGCCACCACTTGGGTGCTAAGCGGCGTATTGTACTGGTTTCAACCGGAGCTGACCAGTCATTCTCACCCCCAGCCGTTGTGGTGACTGGCTTTGCCTCTCTGCCGGGCAGGGAATTTGAGCCGAGAGGAAAACCAACCTTGCCCCATGCTTTAGCAAACCGCTGTTTATGGCCATATTTTGTCGCTCGCAACCCGACCAAGCAGTGGTTGTGTGGTAGACTTAGTTTTTACGATTCAGTCAGGTAGAAGCAGTAGATATGAACGATTTTGACATAGTAGTCATTGGCGGTGGTATGGTCGGTGCGGCAGCTGCCATCGGCTTTGCCCAGCAGGGGCGTCGGGTAGCGGTTGTGGACGGGCATCAGCCTGCTGCGTTTAACGATGATCAGCCCATGGATGTTCGTATTTCTGCTATCTCGCAAACTTCGGTTGATTTACTGCAAGCACTGGGCGCTTGGGACAGTATCCATGCGATGCGGGTTTGCCCTTATCGCCGTCTTGAGACCTGGGAGCATCCCGAATGCCGCACTCGTTTTTCCAGCGAGGCGCTGGGGCTGCAGCAACTGGGCTACATGGTGGAAAACCGGGTGATTCAACTGGGTTTGTGGCAAGCCTTTAGTGCTTATCCGAATCTGACTTTGTTGTGTCCGGATAAACTGGCCTCGATTGAGTTTGGCGACAGCCAGACCCTCACACTGCAATCCGGTACTGAGCTGAAGTGTCAGTGGATTATCGGTGCGGACGGCGCAAACTCAAGGGTGCGCAGCCTGGCCGGTATTGGCATCACCGCCTGGGATTACCGCCAGCACTGCATGCTGATTAATGTCGAAACCGAGCTGGCGCAGCAGGATATCACCTGGCAGCAATTCTTCCCGTCCGGCCCGCGTTCATTTTTGCCGCTCAACGGTCATCAGGGCTCCTTGGTGTGGTATGACAGCCCGGCGCGTATCAAGCAGCTTAGCCATATGAGTCCGGCTCAGCTGCGTGCAGAGATACTGAGTCATTTCCCGCCGGAGCTGGGGGATATTAAAGTGTTACAGCACGGCTCGTTCCCGCTTACCCGGCGTCATGCGCAAACCTATGTCAGCAATCATTGTGTATTGGTTGGCGATTCAGCGCATACTATCAATCCGTTAGCGGGGCAGGGCGTGAATCTCGGCTTTAAGGATGTCGCAGCCCTGCTGGAGGCAACCGCCGGGCATAATGAACTGACCCAGGCACAGTTTGAGCGTTACCAGCGTCAGCGGCGGGGCGATAACCTGTTAATGCAAAGTGGCATGGACTTCTTCTATGCCGCATTCAGTAATGACCACACTCCGCTCAAGTGGGTGCGCAATGCGGCGCTGAAACTGTCGGACAATGCCGGGCCGGTGAAGCAGCAGGTACTGCGTTACGCTCTGGGGTTATAAACCTCAGCCAGAATAATTCAGGCGGTAACCCTGTTGTGGTGCGGCCTGCTTGAGGGGCGCGGCTCACGCATTCATGTCAGCAAAGACCTAACATGTAAGCAAACCCCTAAATTAAAGACGAAAAAAAACGCTGCGATGGCAGCGTTTTTTTGAATGCTTTGCAAACCGCTTACTTAGTTACACGCAGTACAGCAGTTTCACCAACATTTACCGAACCAGACAGTTTAGCCAGCTCTTTGATCTCGTCCATGTTAGAGATAACAACAGGAGTCAGAGTTGATTTCGCTTTCTCTTCCAGCAGAGCCAGATCGAATTCAATGATAGTGTCGCCCACTTTCACTGACTGACCTTCTTCAGCGATACGTTTGAAGCCTTCGCCTTTCAGCTCAACGGTGTCGATACCGAAGTGAACAAACAGTTCAACGCCATCGTCAGACTCGATAGAGAATGCGTGGTTCGTTTCGAAAATCTTACCGATAGTACCGTTAACAGGAGCTACCATCTTGTTGCCAGTAGGCTTGATAGCGATACCGTCACCAACGATTTTTTCAGCAAACACGACATCTGGCACGTCTTCGATGTTTACAATTTCACCAGAAAGAGGTGCGATGATTTCAATTGCACCCGCGTCAGCGCTGTCGTCAGAGACTAGCTTCTTAAGTTTGTCAAACAGACCCATTGTGTCATGCTCCTAACGTTTTAATATATTCTGTGAAGTATAGTATACCACTCACTAACAATAGACGACTACTTTTAGTCGTCTATGTTATTGGTATTAGCAGATTATTGAGAGTTTTTCGCGATGAATTTTTCAACGCAAGCTTCGATTTCTGCTGCAGTTGGCAGAGACAGTGCTTCATCTGCCATTGCTTTCACTTCAGCGAAGTTGGTGTTACGAATCACTTTCTTCACTTTAGGAATAGAGATGCCGCTCATTGAGAACTCATCCAGACCCATACCTAACAGAAGGAGTGTAGCGCGCTCATCACCCGCCAATTCACCACACATACCGGTCCATTTGCCTTCTGCGTGTGATGCATCAATAACTTGCTTGATCACAGTCAGAACAGCCGGAGACAGCGGGTTGTAGAGGTGAGAAATCATTTCGTTACCACGGTCTACTGCCAGTGTGTACTGGGTCAGGTCGTTGGTACCGATAGAGAAGAAAGCAACTTCTTTTGCCAGGTGAGGGGCAATTGCCGCTGCTGCCGGGGTTTCAACCATCACACCGATTTCGATGTTTTCGTCGAATGCATGGCCTTCAGCACGCAGTTCAGCTTTGTATTCTTCAATCGCTGCTTTCAGTTCACGGATTTCTTCAACTGAGATGATCATCGGGAACATGATACGCAGAGTACCGTGTGCCGATGCACGCAGGATACCACGCAACTGGTCACGCAGGATGTCACGACGGTCCAGACTGATACGTACGGCACGCCAGCCCAGGAACGGGTTCATCTCTTTTGGTAGATCCATGTATGGCAGGTCTTTGTCGCCGCCGATATCCATAGTACGGATAATCACAGCCTGACCAGCCATCGCTTCTGCTACTTCTTTGTAAGCTTTGTATTGCTCTTCTTCCGTTGGCAGTGCGTCACGGTCCATGAACAGGAATTCTGTACGGTACAGACCAACGCCTTCACCGCCGTTGCGGATGATGCCGTCACAGTCTTTCACTGTACCGATGTTACCGCATACTTCTACGCGGTGGCCGTCTGTGGTTTCAGCGTGCAGGTCTTTCAGTTTCGCCAGCTCTTCTTTTTCAGCCAGGAATGCGGCTTTTACTGCTTTCGCTTCTTCCAGCTCAGCATCGCTTGGGTTGACGACAATCTTGTTGTTCATCGCGTCAAGGATCAGCATGTCGCCGTTTTTCACTTGAGCAGTAATGTCGTTAGTACCTACGATCGCTGGCAGTTCCAGAGAACGAGCCATGATTGAGGTGTGAGACGTACGACCACCGATATCACATGCAAAGCCCAGAACGTAGTCCAGGTTGATTTGTGCAGTTTCTGACGGAGTCAGGTCGTAAGCCACCAGGATCACTTCTTCATTGATGTCGCTCAGCGATACAATGTTGATGCCCAGGGCGTTTTTCACGAAGCGTGTACCGATATCGCGGATATCTGTAGCACGTTCTTTCAGGTATTCGTCATCCAGTGACTCAAGCGCAGCTGCCTGCTCTTCAATCACAGTGTGAATCGCGTTGTCTGCTGACAGTTTTTCGTCTTTGATGAGGGCTAAAATTTCTTCTTCTAGCTCTTCATCTTCAAGCAGCATGATATGGCCTTCAAAGATGGCTTCTTTTTCTTCACCAAAAGTCTCAAGGGCTTTTTGTTTGATAACTTCAAGCTGGGCAGAAGATTTGTTACGTGCGTCGTAGAAACGCGCAACTTCAGCTTCAACTTGAGCGTCAGAAATGGTGTTTGTATTTAGGACAATTTCATCTTCTTGAAGTAGTAGTGCTTTACCAATAGCAATACCTGGAGATGCTAGGATGCCTGAAATCATAGCCTTACCTTAAATTGGTCAACTGTAAACGGGAGATAAGTGGACGTTTGTGCTAACGATATATGTAGCTAATTCTAGAGCCTATTTCCAACAAAGCCACTTTGCGGGAACAAAATGGCTTTGACAGGAATGGTGCGAATTAGTGTAGTTGATCCATCAGAGCAACCAGGTGGTCAACAGCTTGTTGAGCTTGTGCACCTTCTGCAGAGATAGTCACTACAGTGCCTTTAACCAGACCCAGAGTCTGCAGTTTGAACAGGCTTTTCGCGCTAGCGCTTTTACCGTTAGAAGTCACAGTGATGTCCGCGTCGAATGCTTTAGCTTCTTTAACGAACTGAGCAGCCGGACGAGTGTGAAGACCGTTTTCTGCAGTGATTTCTACTTGCTTCTCGTACATGTTTTATACCCCAATTAATTTATTTTTTGTAAGTTTATTAACCAGAATTAGCTTAACCGTATCAGCTCGTTTCTGCTAGTTGAGCTACGAGCTTTTCGTGTCAGAACTGATACTGGTATAAAAATAATCAATCGCCTTGTTGACACTCAGCCATTGAATCTAATCTTGTCTGCTTCTTTATTTTGAAGCTAGAAATAAAACATGCCTGATATTACCAAAGGTGAGGCTAGGATCAACAAAAAAGCCCCTCAAGGGGGCTTTTTTAAACCAAAATTTGATTTCACCACATATTACTGCTGGTTTTCTTTCTCAGAGAAAATGCCGGCGAACAGGGCAGTGCTCAGGTAACGTTCGCCTGAGCTTGGTAGGATAACTACGATAGTTTTTCCTTCAAATTCAGGTAGTTCTGCAAGGCGGTTAGCAGCAACAACGGCTGCGCCAGATGAGATACCAGCCAGGATACCTTCCTCTTCCATCAGACGACGAGCCATCTCGATCGCTTCTTCAGAAGTCACAGTTTCAACACGGTCAATCAGGTCCAAATCCAGGTTGCCAGGGATGAATCCGGCACCGATACCCTGGATTTTATGTGGAGCTGGTTGAATATCCTGGCCTGCCAGTGCTTGCGTAATGACCGGAGATTCAGCCGGTTCTACTGCAACAGAAGTGATGGCTTTGCCTTTCTCGCCTTTGATGTAACGACTGGTACCCGTCAGAGTACCACCGGTACCAACACCAGCAACGAATACGTCAACCTGGCCGTCAGTCGCTTCCCAGATTTCAGGACCTGTGGTCTTTTCGTGAATCTGAGGGTTAGCCGGGTTATCGAACTGCTGCAGCAGCAGGTATTTTTCAGGGTTGCTGGCGACAATTTCTTCCGCTTTAGCAATCGCGCCTTTCATGCCTTTAGCCGCTTCAGTCAGCTCTAGGTTTGCACCCAGCGCTTTCAGCAGCTTACGGCGCTCAAGACTCATTGACTCAGGCATAGTCAGCGTCAGTTTGTAACCGCGCGCTGCAGCAACGAAGGCCAGAGCAATACCTGTATTACCACTGGTTGGTTCCACAAGTTCGATGCCTGGTTTCAGTTTACCTTGCTTCTCTGCATCCCAAATCATGTTGGCGCCGATACGGCATTTAACACTGAAGCTTGGGTTACGTGATTCAACTTTAGCCAGTACGTTACCTTTGCTGACTTTGTTCAGACGAACCAGTGGCGTGTTACCAATAGTAAGAGAATTGTCTTCGTAAATTTTGCTCATTGTGATGTTCCTTCATTTCGCATGTTTTGCTATCGATAAGTCGATACGTTGCGGATACGATTTAGAGAATATGTGCTCGGTTAAAAAGGTAAAAGGATTAAAAAGTTATAACTTATAGGTATCGGCGGCTTTCACCGCCAAAATGTCTATCGGGTCACATAATGCCCTTTAAACTCGCTGACCCACATCGCGGTCGCGCCACAAACCGCTACCGGCATGACAAATAGGTTGATGATCGGAATCGTTGTCAGAACCGACACCAGCATGCCGAAGCCATACGCTTTGCCCTGTTTTTGTTTCAAATTATTACGCATGTCATTAAATGCGACTTTATGGTTATCAAACGGATAGTCGCAGTACTGAATGGCCAGCATCCAGGCGGTAAATAAAAACCACAGAATCGGCCCCAGGGTCTGGCCAAGGGCCGGGATCAGCAGCAGTAGAAACAGACCGATGGCTTTGGGTAAGGTATAAAGCAGTTTACGCCATTCCCTTGCCATGATGCGTGGCACATCTTTGATGACGGCCAGTATACCCTCGTCATTAATCGTGTGACCGGTGAGTTTTTCTTCAACCTTTTCTGCCAGCAGACCGTTAAACGGTGCGGCGACAAAGTTAGCCAGCGTGCTGAAAAAGTAGGAGAAGGTGGCGAGAATGGTCAGTACCAACAGCGGCCACAGAATGTAACTCAGCCAGGACAACCAGTCCGGGATTTGTCCCATCCATTGATTAATCCAGCTGTCGAGGTGTGAAAACAGATAGAGCAGGGCGCCACCAACTAAGAGGATATTAGCCAATAGTGGCATAATCACGAATCGGCGGATGCCGGGTGATAAAGCCAGTTCCAGGCCGTAGAAAAAATAGCCAAAGCCTGAGCGCTTATGATTTTGCATAGTGTATTCCGTATACGATTTGCCAGCGGTGAAAGTTGCATTCTATTGTAACTGAGCAACAGAGGAAGAAAAGCGTGGTAAAAATCACACCATTAACGCACCTTTTAACATTAAGTTGTTCTAAACAGGGGCTGACTTTTGGTAAAGTAATCTGATAAGCCGATAAAACCTACCTTTGGCAACGTTAACGACAAGCGTTGAAGCTCAGGACATCAAAAATCGAGAAACTGAGAGTTTAAGATGCAGGAATTGCGATTCGTACTCATTATTGTTGGCGCGCTAGCGATAGCCGCTTTGCTATTTCATGGTCTGTGGACCAGTAAAAAAGAAGGGAAGTCTAAGTTTGGTGATAAACCACTTGGCCGGATTGACGTAGAGCCTGAAGAAGATGAAGTAGCGGCAGCGCGTGCTTTTGCTCCGGAAGATGATTATGAAATCATTCGTAAGGATCGCAACCAGCCGGACTTCGGGATTAAAGATGAGCCTGAGGTGGATCCTCTGATCGGTGGCTACACCGCTGCTGAAGAACCGCTGACAGAGCAGAGTGAGGTGCGCTCAGAATTTCAAGCGCCTGAAACTGCGCCAGTTGATGAAGCCCAGCCAGAGCCTGTGACTGTCTATGAAGCACCATCCGAGCCGATGTTCAGCACTGCGCGAGCAGGTGTCGATGCTGAACCTGTGGTAGAGAAGCCTCAAGCGCAGCCAGAACCGGCTCCTCAGGCCGCAGAACCGGCCCAGGATGAGATGCAGGTTATCGTGTTGAATGTACATTGTGCCGGCAACGAACCCTTTGTTGGTACTAAGCTGTTCGATAGTATGCAGCAGAACGGCCTGTTGTACGGCGAAATGGATATTTTTCATCGCCATGCTGATTTGTCCGGTACCGGTAAGGTGCTGTTTAGTGTCGCGAACATGATGCATCCCGGGACGCTGAAACACGATGATCCGGCAGAATTCACCACCAAGGGTATTTCATTTTTTATGACCTTGCCATGCTTTGGTGAAGCGGATCATAACTTTAAGCTGATGCTGAAAACGGCCCAGCAGATCGCCGATGATATGGGCGGCAACGTCCTCGATGACGCGCGCAACCTGATGACACCGGATCGCCTGGCCGCTTACCGTAAGCAAATTACTGACTTTCGGAACCGGACAGCACATAATTGATTCCATAACCTTGTTTGGTTAAGAAAGGCCCCGTGTCGGGGCCTTTTTTCATGATAGAACCTGATTGACTGCGAGAGAAACGCAATGCAAAACGTAGAGCAACGCTTACAAGAGCTTAAAGAAATACTGCATGATCATGCGATACGTTATTACGTCGAAGATGCCCCGACCATTCCGGACGCCGAGTACGATCGTCTGATGCGTGAGCTGCTGGATATTGAAGCTGAGCATCCGGACTGGATCACGCCGGACTCACCCAGCCAACGTGTCGGCGGTACACCGTTGAGCGGTTTTGAGCCGGTGACCCATGATATTCCGATGTTGTCGCTCGATAATGCATTCGATGACGGCGAGCTGGACAGCTTTTATCGCCGCATGAGTGATCGCGTTCCGGCGGCCAAATCGGCCCGTTTCTGTTGTGAACCTAAGTTGGACGGCCTGGCGGTCAGCCTGCTGTATGTTGATGGTGTATTGGTGCGTGCGGCGACCCGTGGTGATGGCGCGACCGGTGAAAACATTACCGAGAATGTACGTACCATTAAATCGATTCCACTGCGTCTGAGCGGCAGTGGCTGGCCAACCCGGATTGAAGTCCGTGGCGAAGTGTTTATGCCGAAAGCCGGCTTTGACAAAATGAATGCCGCAGCGCTGAAAAAAGGCGAAAAAGTGTTTGTGAACCCGCGCAACGCGGCGGCAGGCAGCCTGCGCCAGCTCGACTCGCGCATTACCGCCAAGCGCCCGCTGGCATTTTATGCCTACAGCGTGGGGGTGATTGAAGGCGGTGAACTGGTCGGTAGCCATTATGAGCGTTTTCTGCAGCTGAAAGGCTGGGGATTACCGATGAGCCCGGAAACCAAACGGGTCGATTCGCTGGAAGAGGTGAAAGCGTACTATCAGGACATCATGACGCGTCGTGCCGATTTGGCCTACGAAATTGACGGCGTGGTGATCAAAGTCGACGCGATTGACCTGCAGGAGCGGCTGGGCTTTGTGGCCCGCGCGCCGCGCTGGGCGATTGCCTATAAGTTCCCGGCTCAGGAAGAGATGACGCTGCTCAATGATGTGGAATTCCAGGTCGGGCGTACCGGTGCCATTACTCCGGTAGCGAAACTGGAGCCGGTGTTTGTCGGCGGGGTCACGGTCAGTAATGCGACCCTGCACAACGCGGATGAGATTGAACGTCTCGGCGTTAAAGTCGGCGACACGGTGATCATCCGCCGTGCCGGTGACGTGATCCCGCAGATTGTGTCGGTGGTGAATGAAATGCGCCCTGACAGCGCACGCGATATCGTGTTTCCGACCCAGTGCCCGGTGTGTCAGTCAGACATTGAGCGGGTAGAAGGTGAAGCGGTTGCACGCTGTAGCGGTGGCCTGGTATGCCAGGCGCAGCGTAAAGAGGCGCTGAAACATTTTGTGTCGCGTAAAGCGATGGATGTCGATGGTCTGGGCGATAAAGTGATCGAACAGCTGGTGGACAAAGAGATGGTCACCACGCCAGCGGATCTGTTCCGCTTGCGCGCTGGGGAGCTGACGATTCTGGAGCGCATGGGGCCAAAATCGGCGCAGAATATTGTCAATGCGCTGCAGGCGGCCAAACAGACCACACTGCCACGTTTCCTGTACGCATTGGGGATTCGTGAAGTCGGTGAAGCCACGGCAATGAACCTGGCGCACCATTTCTACAATCTGGACGCCATCATGCAGGCGCCGGTGGAAGCGCTTATTGAAGTGCAGGATGTCGGTATGATAGTCGCCAGCCATGTCCATGCTTTCTTCACTCAGGAACGCAACCAGAACGTAGTGCGCGATCTTATCGATCTCGGTATTACCTGGCCGGATATCGAAGCGAAAAGCGAAGATACGCCGCAGCCGCTGGCCGGTAAAGTGGTGGTTCTGACCGGGACCCTGTCACAGCTGTCACGCAGTGATGCCAAAGCGGCTTTGCAGGCATTGGGTGCTAAGGTAACCGGCAGCGTATCGAAGAAAACCGATATTCTGTTTGCCGGTGAAGCGGCGGGCTCTAAGCTGGCCAAAGCGCAGGAACTTGGCATTGAAGTGCGTGGCGAACAGGACCTGATTGATATGATCCGCTGATGGTGCTGGTCTGGTTACCTGCGTGAACGGGTTAAGCGCGATAAGCCGCCTGGCCGGTAACCTGAGTCAAATCATTGCAATTACCCCCGGAAGGAGGCATGGTTTAACCCTGTCTCCTTTTTGGTTTGTTACTGTGTGCCGGATTTGGCCGCAGCCGCTGGAGGCAAGTGGTTACGTTGCAGACAAGTGGCTATTTGTCTGCAGTGCCCCGACGGAGGAAAGATGAACATCAGTGAAGTGGCCAAAAAAACCGGCCTGACGGCTAAGTCGGTGCGGTTGTATGAAGAGAAAGGGCTGATTGCCGCCCCTGTGCGTTCTGGCAATGGCTATCGTCAGTACAATCAGAGTCATGTGGATGATCTGTTGCTGATAGCGCGCTGCAAGAGCGTCGGTTTCTCCCTCGACGAATGTAAGGCGATGCTGGCCCTGGCCAATAACCCGCAGCGCACCAGCCACGCGGTCAAAGAAAAAGCCCAGCTCAAGCTGGAGCAGGTGAGCAGAAAACTGGAAGAGCTGACCCTGATTAAGCAGCAGCTTGAAGAGTGGGTGAATGAGTGTCCCGGCGATGAAAACAGTGAGTGCCCAATCATCGATAATCTCAAAGGGCATTGCTGCCAGCATTCACTGGCAGCCTCATCTGATGGCTAAAGTGTCTTTATTGTCGTGATCACTTTTATTGTCGTCATCACTGTTGCGGCCGGATAACGGTGCGGAAAGGCACAGTTCAGTGATCAGCGGGTTGGTGTAGGCTGACGTGTTGTAGGCGGACTTTCAGTACCGTGCCATCGACGGCAATGACTTCGACCCTCTGTCCGGCGCTGAGCGGCGTATCGCATTCTGCTATCCAGGTACTGTCGCCAATTTGGAGACGAAACTGGCCAACCGGTACATCTTCTGCGACCGTTGCGCTGCGCCCGATCAACTGTTTCTGCTTCTGATTGAGTGTTCGGCTGGCATCACTGCGCTTGTCGTGAGTGAGCTGACGGCGCCACCACAGCCAGGTCGTGACCAGCGAAAAAGCCGCAAAGCTGCACCATTGCAGTTGCCAGCTAAGCGGAATGCCGAGCATCAGCCCGGCCACCAGTAACGCCGACAGCCCGAGCCACAGGCAATAACCGGCCATCCCGAGCAGCTCGGTCGCCAACAAGGCCAGCCCGAGTCCGAGCCAGTGCCAGTGATTAAATTGGGTTAACCAGTCGATCAAGAATCCACCTTACGGGTATCCGTTTGTTTAAACATTTCGGCAATGCCGGTAATCGAGCCCATCAAACCGGTCGCTTCCAGCGGTAACATAATGATTTTACCATTCTCAGCCTTGCCGATGGCTTTTAGTGCCTCGGTGTAGCCCTGAGCGATAAAGTAATTGACCGCTTTCATATCGCCCTGGGCAATGGCATTCGAAACCATTTCAGTGGCTCTGGCTTCCGCCTGAGCGGCGCGCTCACGGGCTTCGGCCTGTAAAATGGCGGCCTGTTTGGCCCCTTCAGCCTTGAGGATCTCTGACTGTTTTTGCCCTTCGGCTTTGAGGATTTCCGCCTGACGCACTCCTTCGGCTTCAAGGATAGAGGCGCGCTTTTCACGCTCGGCTTTCATCTGCGCATTCATCGCTGAAGTCAGATCCGCCGGAGGCTGGACATCTTTAATCTCAATCCGGGTCACTTTGACACCCCAGGGGTTAGTTGCCTGGTCAACGATGGTCAGCAATTTGGTGTTGATCATATCGCGCTGACTGAGCATTTCGTCCAGTTCCATTGAGCCAAGTACGGTACGCATGTTGGTCAGCGTCAGGTTGCGGATCGCATTTTCCAGATCATTGACTTCATAAGCTGCCCGCGCGGCATCAATCACCTGCACAAAGCAGACCGCATCGATCACCACATTGGCGTTGTCTTTACTGATCACTTCCTGAGCCGGAATGTCCAGCACCCGCTCCATCATATTAATTTTACGCCCGACGCGGTCGATGAAAGGAATGATGAAGTTAAGACCGGGACTGAGTGAATGGGTGTAGCGGCCAAAGCGCTCAACGGTCCAGTTATCGCCCTGTGGTACCGTCTTGACCGCCGAGGCGATGAACACGATAACGACGAAGACAAAAATGCCGATGGTAATCAAAGATTCCATTGCCATGTTCCTATCCTTGCAAAGGTGAAAGATTAACAAGTATAGCGGCAGGATAGGCAATGTTATGTGATGAATTAATCGCCGCCAGAAAAAATTAAGGCAGGATATCCTGCCTTAATGATCAAAAACATAGTGAGCTTCCCTGACGGAGCAAGCTGACGGAATCGATTCGATGTCAGCCTGGCGAGGTACTGCGGGCTCCGTCGGGCAGAGTTAGTACAAAAGCCGAGTTAGTACAACAGCCGAGTTAGTACAACAGAGAGTACAGCTGGCGACGGTAACGCGCGGCGACGCTGTTCCCCTGGCCAATCGCGCTGAGGATGTCCATAAATACTTTCTTCATTTCACCATCGAGTGTGTTGAGGTCGCTTTTAAGGAAGTTCCACAGCAGCTCAAGTGCTTCTTCATCACGCTTGACCTGATGGTACTGGGTGGCCAGTTCGACAGCGATTTTGGCGTCATTGCTGTTTTGAGCCAGCGCGGTTTCCAGTGCCTGGATTTCCGGGCTGTCAGCTGCCTGTTCATGCAGTTCCAGTTTTGCGATCAGGCTTTTGTAGTAACCGTCCTGATATTCGAGCGGAATCGCGCTCAGCTCTGCTTTAGCGGCGTCAAACTGACCGGTTTCCAGGAAGCAGTCGGCCAGCGCCAGTTTGGCATCCCCTTTACTCTTCCACTGCTCCGGCAACGCCAGCAGCAGAGTCAGTGCCTGCTGGTGCTGTTGATTTTTGATCAGTTGCTGTGCGTACTGCAGATTTTGTTCATCCTGACTTGGCAGGTGACGGTTAAGCATGTCCTGAATCGCTTCAATCGGCTGCGGGCCACCCAGACCATCAACCGGCTGGCCGTTGAAAAACAGCGCGATGGTCGGCAGAGCCTGAATACCAAATTGTGACGCGATGGCTTGCTCGTCCTGGCAGTTAAGCTGGGCAAGCTGGAATGCACCATTGTACTGCTGAGTTAACTGCTGCAATTGCGGAATAAGTTGTACGCTTTCTTCACTCATCGGTGCCCAGAAGTAAAACAGAATAGGGCGGGACGCTGAGCTTTCGATAACTTCGCGGAAATTGTGTTGGGTAACGTCAGTAATATGAGGTGATTGCATGATGATTCCTTTTACGCTTGCGCTTTAAGCCATAGATGGGGGCATGAATTGAAAACACAAGTCATAGCAAGGCGATGGTAAAGTTTTTCGTGCTGAAATGGTTCTGAATCACAGCCAGGGCTGGCCGCTGCGCAAAAGAGGTCACGCGCGCTGTGCAGTCACAGAAAAGCAAACAGCTACCGTAAGGGTAGCTGTTGAAGCGCAAAGCGCGGTAAGCAATTCAATAGAACGCTATAAAACAAGAAAGAGTGTCAGCGCGATACCAACACCGAGCCAATTCCATTGGTTTAAAGTCATAGATGTGTACCCAATGCAATGCTGATTAATCGGTTAAACGAATCCTACGATTCGGCCATCATCATCGCATCGGATTGTGACGTATTAATGACAGAATTGTAATTTCACGCTGCTTTATTCAGCAGTTTGTCCAAAGTTCGACCAGGAAGGAGGCGTTTTAACAGCGCAAACACTTTGGTCGGAGTGGTGACCCGATAACGTAAGCGCGGTTTGGACGAGCTCAGGGCGTGCAGCAGAGGTTTCAGGCAGGACTCCGGAGGCAGCACAAAGGCATTATTGGATTTATCATTACCGAGCCGGTTGAGCTGGGCATGGTAACTGGCGCTGTGGAATGAATGGTCGATGTCGATCCAATGTTTAAATGCACTCAGAGCGTTAGCGCGAAAGCGGGTTTCTATCGGGCCCGGTTCTATCAGGCTGATGTGGATATCGCTGCCGTGCAGTTCAAGGCGCAGAGTATCGCTCCAGCCCTCAATCGCAAATTTTGACGCGTTGTAGGCGCCGCGGTATTTCATTGCGGCGAAACCGAGAATGGAGCTGTTTTGCACGATGCGGCCATAGCCCTGACGGCGAAAGTGCGGCATCAGCAGCGTGGTCAGGGTATGCCAGCCGAAAAAGTTGGTTTCAAATTGAGCGCGCAGTCCGTCGGTCGGCAGGTCTTCTAACGCGCCCGGCTGGCCGTAGGCGCCATTGTTGAACACGGCATACAGTTTATTGTCCGACAGCAGCAGGGCCTGTTCGACGCCGCGGCGAATGCTCGCTTCGTCACTGAGGTTGAGCTCAATACAGGTCAGGCCTTCAGCCTGCAGGCGTTGTACATCTTCTGCTTTGCGGCAGGAGGCGATCACGTGGTAGCCGCGCTGATGTAATTCGGTCGCAGCCATGTAGCCAATACCGGATGAACAGCCGGTAATTAATATCGATTGGGTCATGCAAGTTCCAGATAGGGATTATTTCAGGTCAAATCGTCAGACGTGATGTTGCAGGAGATGTTTGAGCGCCGGCTCGACGCGTGAGTAAGTGAACTGGAAACCCAGTTCAGTCAGTTTCTTCGGCTTGGCACGGATACTGTCAAACAACAATTCACTCGCTTCGCCCATCAGCAGACGGATGGCCCACTTGGGCGTGGTTAAAATATGTGGACGTTTCAGCGTTTGTGCCAGACAGCGGCTGAACCTGCGATTGGTGACCGGGTGCGGAGCACTGAAGTTAAAAATACCCTGCGCATGTTCGGTTTCCAGTACGTAAACAATCGCTTTGACCATATCGCTCATGTGGATCCAAGGCATGTATTGCTGGCCGGAGCCAATTGGGCCGCCGAGGCCGAGACGATAAGGCGGCAGCATTTTTTTCAGCGCTCCGCCTTCCGGAGCCAGAACGACACCGGTGCGCATAATACATACCCGGGTTTGATCCGACTGGGCGCGCAGAGCGATCTGCTCCCAGGTTGCACAAACCTGATGTGAAAAACGCTGGGAACTGACCTGCAGGCTTTCGTCAAACGGGTGTTCCTGCTGGTCACCGTAATAGCCGACTGCTGAGCCGCTGATCAGCACATGAGGGGGTTTGGTGCTGGCATGAAACAGTTCGACCAGGCGTTCTGTCAGATTCCAGCGGCTGTCGCAGATACGTTGCTTTTGCTGTTCGGTCCAGCGTTTATCCGCAATCGGCTCGCCGGCCAGATTGATCACAGCGTCAAAGCGATTGAGATCGTGCAGATCGTCCAGGCTTTCGATGAACGTCAGTTTGTCATTATGTACGTGGGCAAGCCGCTGGCGGGCGTGATGAGAGTTGCGGGTCAGGCAGACCAAATCATGAGTCATCAGCAGCTTAATCAGTTCACGTCCGATAAAGCCGGTTCCCCCGGTGATCAATATTTTCATGTCGCCTCCTTGCTTGCTCGTTTAAGTATAGCTGTCACGTCCGCCTCATCAGCTTAGAGGAATCTGGCTCAAGTTCCAACATTCTGTTTTTTAACCTTTGCTGACTTTTTCGCCACGGCGCCGGGTGGGTCACATCAGTGTGATGTATCCTTTGCCATCATAAGTGTAACTATTTGTATCGGAGCAGGTATGGCTGGGGTAGTAGCACTGTTAAAAGCGTTAATGGGCAGTCTGCGTGACCTGCTGCCGATTATCGCTGTGATTGCTTTTTTCCAGTTGCTGGTGCTGCAGGAGCCTTTGCCCCATCTGGTCAGTGTACTGACCGGCCTGGTGTTGGTGGTCTTCGGCCTGACTTTCTTTATCTTCGGCCTCGAAATGGGCCTGTTTCCGATTGGGGAGTCGATGGCTCAGGCGCTGGCCCGTAAAGGCAGTGTGGTATGGCTGTTGGTGTTCGCCTTTTGTCTTGGTTTTGGTACCACCATTGCCGAGCCGGCGCTGACGGCCGTGGCGGAAGAAGCCGCGCGGGTCGCCGCGCTCGGAGGCGTTATCGCGGACAGTGAGCTGACGCGTGATGAGTATGCCCACGGTCTGAGAGTGACGGTGGCGTTCTCGGTTGGACTGGCGATTGTGATTGGTGTGCTGCGCATTCTGCGTGGCTGGCCGATTCATTACATGATTGCGTTTGGCTATCTCGGCGTCGTGATTCTGACTCTGTTCGCGCCTCCGTTTATTATTGGTATCGCCTACGATTCCGGTGGGGTGACGACCTCGACCATCACTGTGCCTCTGGTCACGGCGCTGGGAGTGGGGCTGGCTTCATCCATTAAGGGGCGCAACCCGATGCTGGACGGATTC
This sequence comes from Vibrio sp. H11, assembly GCF_004804295.1. Classification (NCBI taxonomy): domain Bacteria; kingdom Pseudomonadati; phylum Pseudomonadota; class Gammaproteobacteria; order Vibrionales; family Vibrionaceae; genus Vibrio; species Vibrio sp. H11. Next base: position 42,760 of record NZ_SSHN01000019.1, read on the forward strand.
GGCCTGATTGCGTTTGCTTCCCTGTTGCCGATGATGTTTGTGATGGTCTTCGGGATGATGATGACATGAAGGCTGGCACGTCATGATAGGACTCACGGAATTTATCCAGACCCTGACTACAACCATGCGCGATGTGCTGCCGATTGTGGTGATTATTTTTGGCTTTCAACTGGTGGTGCTGCGTAAACCGGTCGCGCATCCGGTCAAAATAGCGGTGGGTTTTATTTATGTGATTCTGGGTTTGTCGCTGTTTTTACTCGGCCTGGAACTGGCACTGTTTCCGCTTGGTAAAACCATGGCTGAACAGCTGACCAATCTGCAGTTTTTGCAGCAGTTCAGGCTCAGCGCAGGACAAAGCCTGCACTGGGTTGATTACTACTGGGTGTATCTGTTTGCGTTTATGATTGGTTTTAGTACCACGATTGCCGAGCCGTCGCTGATCGCGGTGGCGCTTAAGGCTAATCAGGTGTCCGGGGGGAGTATCCGGGTTAACGGGCTGCGGGTGGCCGTGGCGTTCGGGGTTGCGCTCGGGATCACGCTGGGTTGCTATCGGATTGTGGTCGGCGATGCGCTGCATTTTTACATTATCGGCGGTTATATCGTGGTGGTGGTGCAAACCTTCTATGCCCCGAAGCTGATTGTTCCGCTCGCGTATGATTCCGGTGGGGTCACTACATCAACGGTGACCGTACCGATAGTGGCTGCTCTTGGGCTCGGACTGGCGTCGACGGTGCCCGGACGCAGCCCGGTGATGGATGGTTTTGGTTTGATTGCCTTTGCCAGCCTGTTTCCGATGATTTCAGTGATGGGCTATGCCCAGTTAACCCTGTGGCTTAACCGAAGGGCTGAGCGCCGGGCGGCGCAAAGTGCGCCGGTTTCTGGTCAGCCTGACCTGACAGCAGCAAGGTTGCGCAAGGAGAAAGATGATGAGGTTTAAACTGATTATCGCATTTGTTGAGGACAGCAAAACCGACGAGGTGCTGGACGCGGCGCGTGAGGCCGGAGCTACCGGGGCAACAGTGATTAATAATGCTCGTGGCGAGGGGCTCAATAAAAAACGCACCTTTTTTGGCCTGACCCTGGAAGTGCAGAAAGATGTGGTGCTGCTGATGGTGGAGGAGCATTTGTCGCGCCATATTCTGGAAACCATCGCCGAAGTCGGTGAGTTTGATCAGGAATCGGGGCAGGGGATTGCGATTCAGATTGATATAGAAGACGCAGTCGGAGTCGCGCATCAGGTCGAAACATTAACCAAAGTGATTGAGGACAACCTATGAGTCGGCACGACAATATTCACGTTCGCGATGTCATGGCGAATACTTATGTCATGGTTGATGGTTTAACCACGGTCCATGACGGGATCTGTCTCGCTAAGCAGCACCAAGTGAAGGCGTTAATCGTCAATAAACGTCATGAGGACGATGAGTACGGTATTGTCCTCATGAACGATATTGCCAAAAAAGTCCTGGCCACCAACCGTTCGCCCAAGCGGACCAACATCTATGAAATCATGACCAAGCCAGCGTTATCAGTCTCGCCGGATATGAACGTCAAATATTGCGCCCGTCTGTTCGAGCGCTTTGGTATCAGCCGTGCACCGGTGATCGAAAATGGTCGGGTCATCGGTATGGTTAGTTACAATAATATCGTGATCAACGGCATGGCGCGAGATGAGGAATAGTGATTATTTACGGTCTGAATGGCCGAGGTCGCGTTGCGGATCAATCAAATCACGCACGCGTTGCTTGAGCACTTTAGCCTCCGGAAAACCGCCATCCTGTTTGCGTTCCCAGATCTGTTCACCGTTACAGAAAATTTCAAACCGGCCACCGGTATCGGGGTGGAGCGAGATGGTTGCGATCTCTTCACTGAAGGTATGCAACAGCTCCTGGGTTAACCAGGTGGAACGTAACATCCAGTTGCACTGGCGACAGTAGTAAATATCGATACGGGCTTTGTCCATAATGGCACTATCTCTTGACGTTACAAAGGAGGCTCAGCGCTGAAGGTTGTCAGCGCTGAGCCACAGGGCTATTTATTGCCGAACAACACGGTGGAGCCGTGATTAAGGTTGGTCAGCAGCAGGGTTTTATCATTGACGATATCCACCCGCTGACTCTGCTCCGAGTCCATGCGGAACAGCTGGGTGATCAATTGCAGCTGCTCGGGGGTGAAATCTTTACTCTGGGTGGAAGAGACATCTTTAAAATCGGTCGGTGTCAGCAGCAGGTAGTTATCACTGACGTCCCATTCGCCTGATTCCGAGCAGTTGATCACATCTTCCGGTACCGATTTATCCATCGCATACAACTTGACTAACGACACACGCAGGTAGGTGCCGTTAGGCAGGTACTTGACGTTTGAAGTGACATCAACCCGGCGCAGCGGGCCAACGGAATCATTTTGTTGTTTACTCTCAATCAGAGTGACCATTTTGGATTGCCATTCGCGCGAGGTCAGCACCTGTTGCAGTTTGATGTCACTGAACCAGTAAAACCAAGCGCTGAATGCGGCAGAAATCAGCAAAATCAGGATCGCAATTCTTCTGTTCATCATGGGCCTCCTCACTGGCAAATCTGATCAATATCTTCTTCGGTGGACAGGATACGTAGCGTAATGTTCTGTCCGGAAAACTGAGGGGCATGAATGTAGTTCAGCACCAGTTGATTATTGTGGCCGCCGGTGGCGATGACCTCTTTGGGTGCCATTTCACCCGGGTGAAGCTTAGCGTATTTGATGATGCAGGATTCAATCAGTGGCATCCAGGCACTCAGATCAGGCTGGTTGACAGGGGCACTGACCGTTACGCCATTGTAATTGGCTAACTGGCGCAGCTTGGAGGGGGCCGGGCTGGTAAACAAAATGACACATAGAGGCAGTAAGATGGCGACAATCAGCATGATCTTGACCCGCAGATCGCACTTGTGCAGTAAAGTCAGAGGTGAGTGATCGGCCTTTTCTGTATTCGTGCTGGTGGTGTATGCAGGGACAGAGTTTGCCGTCACCTGAATATCAGCGGGCATGACGCTACTACCGGAGCTGTCGGGGTGCTCTGGTTGTTCATCCGGCGCCTGGACCGTTTCGTCGGCTTCTAATGGTTCAACTTCTGCGATCAACTGATAGCCACGTTTGGGTACAGTTTTAACGAATTGCGGTGATTTTGTCGAATCTTTCAACATCTTGCGCAGTGTTGATACGGCTTGGGTCAGGCTTGAGTCATCGACTTCAAATCCTTGCTCACGCCAGACGAAATCATGCAGTTCATTGCGGGTTATCACTTCATTTGGGCGTTGAGATAGCAGTAATAGTATGCGGCTTTCATTGCTTCCGAGACGAACATTCTCATTGTCGGCTTCTTTGTCTACTAGCGAATTGCTCGTTGGGTCGAAAGTAAATCTGTCAGCAAGAATGAACTTTGTGGCTGTATTACTCATCGATATCTTCTTTTTAATTAGTATTTAGAGCTTGGACTAATGACTACCCACTATCCACAACCTTCCCTGTAGAACGAATTAAAAAACGACGTTGAAATATTCGGGGGTTATCTTCCTTGATAAAAATTCGGATAGAGCATAATCAAAAAAACTTCAAAAAACTCAGTTTTTATAGTTTTTGACCTTGAATTTACATTCCGGGGCCACATGTTAATACCAAATCGATGTTCCTCATACCCCAAATTTTAGTCTGGGGGCAAAAATGATGTTATGGAGCTAATATGAGCGAAACTGCAATGGCAAACAAAGAAACACGTGGTTTTCAATCTGAAGTTAAGCAACTACTTCATCTGATGATACATTCTTTGTATTCCAACAAAGAAATCTTCCTGCGTGAGCTGATCTCGAACGCATCAGATGCAGCGGATAAATTGCGTTTTCAGGCGTTATCTAACGCAGATTTGTATCAAAATGATGCTGATCTTGGAGTGAAGTTGTCGTTTGACAGCGAAGCGAATACTTTGACCATCTCTGACAACGGTATCGGCATGAGCCGTGACGATGTGATTGAGCATCTGGGTACGATCGCCAAGTCGGGTACGGCTGAATTTTTCTCAAAATTATCTCAAGATCAATCTAAAGACTCACAATTGATCGGTCAGTTCGGGGTCGGTTTTTACTCGGCCTTTATTGTTGCCGATGCGGTGACGGTACGTTCACGTGCGGCGGGCCTGGCGGCAGAAGAAGCGGTGCAATGGTATTCACAAGGTGAAGGCGATTACACCGTGGAGACCATCACGAAATCTTCCCGTGGTACTGACATCATTTTGCACCTGCGTGACGAAGGTAAAGAGTTCCTGTCGGAATGGCGTCTGCGCGATGTGATCTCGAAATACTCAGACCACATCGGTATCCCGGTCTACATCCAGACTCAGGTGATGGATGAGGAAGGCAAGCCAAGCGGTGAAACCCAGTGGGAGCAAATCAACAAAGCGCAGGCTTTGTGGACTCGTGCCAAATCTGATATCAGTGATGAAGAGTATCAGGAGTTCTACAAGCATGTATCACACGATTTTGCTGATCCTCTGGTGTGGAGCCACAACAAAGTCGAAGGCAAAAACGACTACACCAGTCTGTTGTACATTCCGGCTAAAGCGCCTTGGGATATGTACAACCGCGATCACAAGCATGGCCTGAAACTGTACGTGCAGCGCGTGTTCATCATGGATGACGCTGAACAGTTTATGCCGTCTTATTTACGTTTCGTGCGTGGCCTGATTGACTCTAACGATCTGCCGCTCAACGTGTCGCGCGAAATTCTGCAGGATAACAAGGTCACGCAATCGCTGCGTAACGCTTGTACCAAGCGGGTGCTGACCATGCTGGAACGCATGGCGTCCAACGATGCAGAAAAATATCAGGGCTTCTGGAAAGAATTCGGTATGGTGCTGAAAGAAGGCCTGGCCGAAGACATGTCCAACAAAGAGAAGATTGCCGGCCTGCTGCGTTTTGCTTCCAGCGACAGTGAATCTGCTGAGCAGAATGTCAGCCTGAGTGCTTATGTTGAACGCATGAAAGAAGGTCAGGATAAGATTTACTACCTGACGGCGGACAGTTACAGCGCAGCGAAAAACAGCCCGCACCTGGAGCAGTTTAAAGCCAAAGGCATCGAAGTCGTGCTGATGTACGATCGCATTGATGAGTGGATGATGAACTATCTGACCGAGTTTGACGGTAAGCAGTTCCAGTCCATCAGCAAAGCGGGCCTTGATCTGAGCAAGTTTGAAGACGAAGCGGAAAAAGAGAAACACAAAGAGACAGAACAAGAGTTTAAATCTGTCGTTGAACGTGTGAAAGAGTACCTGGGCGCGCGGGTTAAAGACGTGCGTACCACCTTCAAACTGGCTTCAACCCCTGCGGTAGTGGTCACTGATGACTTTGAAATGGGCACACAGATGGCGAAACTGCTGGCGGCTGCCGGTCAGGCGGCGCCGGAAGTGAAGTACATTCTTGAAATCAACCCGGAACACGCCATGGTGAAACGTATGGCTGATGAGCCGGATCAGGAAGCGTTTGCCCGTTGGGTAGAAGTGCTGCTTGGCCAGGCGATGCTTGCGGAACGTGGTGCGATGGAAGATCCGTCACAATTTGTCACTGCAATCAATCAGCTTTTGACTAAGGTTGAATAAGTTTTAGGGTAAAGCTCGCCGCGTGCGAGCTTTTTTTATTGGCGACGAGCCGATATGACGTGAAGTCACGCTATCTTTGATGTAATTGCAGAGAAAACGGCGGCTGACGGGTATTCTTTAGTCTTAGAAAGCGCTGTGCAACGAATTTCTGTGATAGAATAGCAGACTTGAATGTCACTAATAAGGCGTGTATTTTGGCACGCCTGTTTGTTGGGCTTAACCGTTTGCGTTATGGCATGCGGAGTCATCAACAAACCCTATTGGTCTCGTTATACCGAAACTTACCGTCTCGCGACACAAGGAGCTGTGAGCTTCGGTATAAATATCATTTCTAAAGAGGATTAAACATGCGCATCATTCTTCTAGGTGCTCCAGGTGCAGGTAAAGGCACACAAGCTCAATTCATCATGGAGAAGTACGGTATTCCACAAATCTCTACTGGTGACATGCTACGTGCTGCGATCAAAGCGGGTACAGAGCTTGGTAAACAAGCGAAAGCCGTTATCGATGCTGGTCAGCTAGTTTCTGATGAAATCATTCTTGGTCTGATCAAAGAGCGTATCGCTGCAGAAGATTGCCAAAAGGGCTTTCTGCTGGATGGTTTCCCACGCACTATCCCGCAAGCGGACGGTCTGAAAGAAATGGGTGTTGACGTTGACTACGTGATTGAGTTTGACGTTGCTGATGATGTGATCGTTGAGCGCATGGCGGGCCGTCGTGCTCACCTGGCTTCAGGTCGTACTTACCACGTTGTTTACAATCCGCCAAAAGTGGAAGGTAAAGATGACGTGACGGGTGAAGATCTGGTTATCCGTGAAGATGACAAAGAAGAAACCGTACGTGCACGCCTGGATGTATACCACACTCAAACTGCACCACTGATTGAATACTACGGTAAAGAAGCGCAAGCGGGTAACACTAAATACCTGAAATTCGACGGCACTAAGCAAGTGGCTGAAGTAAGCGCAGATATCGAGAAAGCACTGGCTTAATCTCAATTTTAGCCTGAGCTGAATATTTGTTATAGTGAAGCGACCGTAAGGTCGCTTTTTTTATGAACTTTTTCTGCTAAAAGTCCGTACAAGCACCTTCAGACCGGTTGATTCCAGCCTGGGACCGGGATGCCGGTCATTTTGCGAGATTCAATTTTAATCCGGCAGCGCGTGACGCTGCGTGACAAACCTGAATGGACATTATGCAAAACAACAAAAATTATGGTGTGCTGTTAGCCAATCTGGGGACGCCACAAGCGCCGACGGCGGCTGAGGTAAAACGTTTTCTGAGTGAATTCCTGCACGACCAGCGTGTGGTGGATATGAGCCGCTGGCTGTGGTGTCCGATCCTGCATGGCATTATTCTGCCGTTACGCTCGCCAAAGGTGGCTAAGCTGTACCAGAGTATCTGGATGGATGAAGGCTCACCGCTGATGGTCTATTCCAAACGTCAGCAGCAGGGCTTGCAACAGGCGCTCAATATACCGGTTGAACTGGGCATGACTTACGGCGAGCCTAGCCTGCTGAGCGGCGTTCAGAAGCTGCAGCAGCAAGGTGTGGACAGCATTATTGTTCTGCCGTTGTATCCGCAGTATTCCGGTACAACCAGCGCGGCGGTGTTTGACGGTGTGGCGAAAGCGATGAAACAGGTTGATGTGGTGCCGGATCTGAGCTTCGTGCGCGATTACCACGATCATCCGCTTTACATCCAAGCGCTGGCCGACAAGGTGCGTCAGTCCTGGCAGGAGAATGGTCAGGGTGATCTGTTGGTCTGTTCCTATCACGGTATTCCCAAGCGCTATGCGGATAATGGTGATATTTATCCTCAGCATTGTGAGCAGACCACCCGTCTTTTGGCTGCCGAGCTTGGCCTGGCTCCTGAAAAAGTTCTGATGACTTATCAGTCACGGTTTGGCCGTGAAGAGTGGCTGCAGCCGTATACGGACAAAACCCTGCAGGCACTGCCGGGGCAAGGTGTCAAAAAGCTTGATATTCTGTGTCCGGCCTTCTCGGTTGACTGTCTCGAAACCCTGGAAGAAATTTCCGAGCAGAACTGCGAGATTTTTCTGCATGCCGGCGGAGAAACATTCCACTATATCGAGTGTCTCAACGATTCAGCCGCTCATATCGCGATGATGGCAAGCCTGGTCAGAGAACGACTGTAACGCCGGACTTAACCGATACCAGAGCCCAACGCTCAGATACACAACCATCAGAGACGAAAAAGCCTCAGCACGAACTGAGGCTTTTTATGTTGGACGGGCCGACGTTAAGCTTGCGCGGTTTCCAGCACGACTTCGTTCTCACCACGGCAGATTTTACTCAGCTTAGGTGCAATCAGGAAGGTCAGTACGGTAATGGCCGCAGTGGCATAACCAATCTTACCAAACACATCACCGTAGATAGCCAGTGATTCAGTGGCGGACGCTACATGGCTCGGTACAGAGGTCAGACTCGCGACCCAGCCAGCAATAACGGCTGCGGTTGCTGAGGTCAAAAACCACATCCCCATCGCAAAGCCCATCATACGCTGCGGAACAAGCTGAGCCACCATGGCCAGGCCCAGACCGGACACCAGCAGTTCACCGATCGACTGGAATGCGTAACACAGCACCAGCCAGTTTGAACTAATGATGCCTTCAGCATTGGCAAAGTTCGCTCCCCAGGACAGGATCAGGAATGACATGGCACACAGCGCCATACCACAGGCAAATTTAAACGGCATCGACAGACGATCGCCCAGTTTGCCGTACAGCATCGCCAGGACCGGACTGGCCACCATGATCCAGAACGGGTTCAGAGCCTGGAATTGCTCCGGCTCAACACCAATACCAAAGATATCGTGGCTGACGTTATGAATCGCAAAGAAGTTGAGTGAGGTTGGCATCTGGAAGTAGAGCACGAAGAACACCACACCTTGCAGCATCAGCACGAAAGCAACCAGCATTTTCTGGCGCTCGATACCGCGAATCGACAGGGCTTCTTTAAAGTAGAAAAATACAATCGTCAAGCCGGCGACAACCAGGATACCGTGCGCCAGTGCCAGGTTCTGCAGCAGGTAGCTACATACAAAGCTGGCAATAACAGAGCCAACGGTGACCAGCAGCAGTTTGGTTTTATTCACCGGTGCCAGATCAGCCGGTGAGCCGACTTTGCGCAGCATGCCCTGGCACATGATGAAGTTAACCACAGTGATCGCCAGGCCAATCGCGCTGACACCAAATGCCATGCCGTAGCCGGCACGCTCTGCTACGATTGGGGTGATGATCATCGAAATGAACGAACCGAGGTTAATCGCCATGTAATACATGGTGAACGCGCCATCGAGGCGAGGATCGTTTTCCGGGTAGACTTTGGCCAGCAGGCTGGACGGGTTGGCTTTGAACAGGCCGTTACCCACAGTGATAAAGCCCATGGCAATAAAGATAAGTGTCGGACCACCGAAGCTTTGCTCTGCGGTGGACAAGCCAAGCAGGGCATAACCAATCATTAAAATGATGGCACCTAGCGTCACGGCCCGTTTACTGCCGATGACCTTGTCACCGATCCAACCACCGGCGGCAACGAAACCGTAAACCAGCGCAGAAAAGGCACCAAACAGAACAAAAGAGGTCGATTCATCCATATTCAGAATTTTGACCATGTAAACGGTCAGGATGGCTTGCATCCCGTAGAATCCGAATCGCTCCCAAAATTCTATTGAAAAGATCAAATAGAATGGTTTAGGTTGCTTGAATATATTCAAGTCTGACATAAAGTACTTCCTGTGACAGAAACCATCTCTGGTGAATGTTCACGGTGGTGCGTTGTGCAAACCGTGGATATCACTTTTGATGCAGTGTTATAAATGATGATTTCCCTTAGGCTTATAATATTGTTAAATACATTATTGCTAAGGTTTTATTCGGTCGATACGTATACATGCAAGAGAATAAAACTGCAATGATCTTATTTGTTCGAATTTTAATCCGTATGTTAAATGGTATAAAATACAACTAGTTAGCGGTGGGTCTGGCGGCGGGGGATCTGGAAATCTAATTTTCCATATTTGAAGATCATGTGTTACAAGCAAAGAGATAACAATCAGCTTCATCCAGAGTGGAGTAAACCATAGTTCACAGTTGTTAAGAAAAGTTGGTTAGAAATGAAACGTTGGTATTTACTGTACTGTAAACGAGGAGAGCAGGTCAGAGCGAAAGCCCATCTGGAAAATCAGGGGGTAGAGTGCTTTTATCCGGAAATCGAAGTCGAGAAAATTTTACGCGGCAAGCGGCAAAAAGTGCGGGAACCGTTATTTCCGTCTTACATGTTTGTCCGTTTTGATTTTCAGCAAGGTCCGACATTCACCACGGTACGTTCAACGCGCGGGGTGGCGGATTTTATTCGTTTCGGCTCTGAGCCTAAAGAGATCCAGGGTGACTTAGTCTACGAACTGAAGCAGTTCGGCTGTGCATTGCAGGCGATGTCCCAGTCTGAAGGGCCGGTGAAGGGACAGGAAATTGAAGTCAAAGGTGGTCAGTTCAAAGGGCTGAAGGCTATCTATCAGGAGCCGGACGGTGAGAGCCGTTCGATTATGCTGGTGAAAATGATCAGTCAGCCAGTGGCGATGAGCATTGATAACAAGCATCTCGACCTGAAAGGTTAATCCTGCTTAATTTTGTCCGAGTAATAAAAAAGGCGCCACAGGCGCCTTTTACGTATCCGGTTTTCCCGCTGAGCAGTCAGCTGGAAAGGAGATTAGTATGCTTCGTTGTGAACCGCTTTTACTGCGCGACCTGACGGGTCGATACAGTTTTTGAACGACTCATCCCATTCTACTGCTTTCGCCGAAGAGCAGGCAACCGAAGGGCCGCCAGGGACACAGTGCGCCGCTGATTCCAGCGGGAACAGTTCTTCAAAGATCTCGCGGTACACGTAACCTTCTTTGGTCGATGGTGTGTTGTACGGGAAGCGGTACTTCGCGGTTTCCATCTGCTGATCAGTGACTTTCGCTTCAGCAGTTGCTTTTAGTGTGTCGATCCAGTTGTAGCCTACGCCATCAGAGAACTGCTCTTTCTGACGCCATGCGATGGACTCTGGCAGGTAATGTTCAAAACACTCACGCAGGATGTGTTTTTCCATCTTACCGTTGCCACACATCTTGTCGGCCGGGTTGAGGCGCATTGCCACGTCGATGAACTCTTTGTCCAGGAATGGTACCCGGCCTTCAACACCCCATGCTGCCAGAGATTTGTTGGCACGGGCACAGTCAAACATGTTCAGCGCCAGCAGTTTACGGACGGTTTCCTCGTGGAATTCCTGTGCGTTTGGTGCCTTGTGGAAGTACAGGTAGCCACCGAAGATTTCGTCAGCGCCTTCGCCTGACAGAACCATTTTAATCCCCATGGCCTTGATTTTACGGCCCATCAGGAACATCGGCGTTGATGCACGGATAGTGGTGACATCATACGTTTCGATGTGATAAATCACGTCACGGATGGCATCCAGACCTTCCTGTACGGTGTAGGTCATTTCGTGGTGTACAGTACCCAGTTTGTCCGCCACTTCACGAGCCGCTTTCAGATCCGGTGCGCCTTCCAGGCCAATGGCAAATGAGTGCAGTTGTGGCCACCATGCTGCGGATTTTTCATCGTCTTCAATACGCATTGCTGCAAAACGTTTTGCGACTGCAGAAGTGATCGAGGAGTCCAGACCACCGGACAGCAGTACGCCGTAAGGGACGTCGGTCATCAGCTGGCGTTTTACTGCATCTTCCAGTGCTTTGGTCAGATCTTCTTTGCTGGTGGAGTTGTTCTGCACCGCTGCGTATTCGTTCCAGTCACGGATGTAGTAGCGTTTTGGCTCTGCATCTTTAGAGCTCAGGGAACTGCCCGGAGGAAATTCACCGATGGTTTTACACACCGGTACCAGCGCTTTCATTTCTGATGCTACGTAGAAGTTGCCGTGCTCGTCATGACCCTGGTACAGCGGAATGATACCGATGTGGTCGCGGCCTACCAGATACTCGTCTTTCTCTTCATCGTACAGGACGAATGCAAAGATACCGTTCAGCTCTTCCAGCAGGTCGGCACCTTTGTCTTGGTACAGTGCCAGGATAACTTCACAGTCAGAATCGGTTTGGAATTCGTATTTGCCTTCGTAGCGGGCACGGATTTCTTTGTGGTTGTAGATCTCGCCATTGACTGCAAGGATCAGTTTTCTATCTGGGCTGTACAGAGGCTGGGCACCGCTATTCAGACCAACGATAGCCAGGCGCTCATGAGCCAGAATTGCTCGGTCTGATGCGTAGATACCTGACCAATCCGGGCCACGGTGACGAAGTTTCTTAGACATTTCAAGAGCGACCGGACGAAGTGCTGCCGCGTCACTTTTGATGTCTAAAATACCGAAGATAGAACACATACAACTTTCCTTAATTAGACGAGTTTCAATCAGATGACTTCAATTTGCCACTTTGGTTAAAAAAGGCAACCCATAATTGTGAAAAAGTTTAAAGAAAAGAGTGTGTGATGAATTTTATTTAATTTAATGGCCAATATTTTAAACGGAATTTAGAAAAGGGCTAATTTGTCACCGGGAATGACAACAAAAGCCGCTAACTTTTGTTGTCATCACCAGTTTAGCTGCGGCTGAAATGTGGATTGAGCTGGTCGCAAACATGGCGGGCAAAACCGGTGCCGGCTTCGCTGTAGATGTTAAACGCAGCGTGTGCGCCATCGGCAATCAGGCTGTCCATCTGGTCCGGGTATTCGGCAATTGCCGCAATATGACCAGGGAAGTGACGCTTTTTCAGCAGCGATAGGGCAATCTGGTTGGCCTGGTGATGTGGCATCGCCAGCAGCACCATTTTGCCATGTCCGGTATCAAGGATACGTTCCCAGAAATCCGGGTCGGTGGCATCGCCGCTGATGACGTTGCGCCCTTGATCGCGGTGACCTTTGGCGGCGTCTTCGCGTAGTTCGACACCCAGACAGATCTGGCCATAGCGTTGGGTCATTTCTTCATAAGCGCCGGTTCCGATACGGCCCATACCGAGGATCAGCACCTGAGCGTTGCCCGGGTTAATCAGGGCGTCGCGCTGATGCAGGACTTCCGGCGCGGGCTGATCAAACCAATGTGACGAGCGTTGGTAAAGTTCGTGCCCCTTGCGGCTCAGTGGTGCGGCGACAATAAACGACAGCGGTACCGAGATGGCCAGGGCGACCAGAATATCGCCCGGCAACCAGCCCATTTTAAAGGCCAGTCCGCCAACAATCAGGCCGAACTCACTGAAGTTGAACAGCGAAATTGACGCTAGCAGCGAGGTACGCACCCGGAAATGGAAGCGATTAATAACCCAGAAATAAAGCATACCTTTGATCGGTAGCAGGATCAGCAGCAGCAGGGCGAGGAAAAAGCCGGTTGCGGTCGGTTCTTCTGACAGGCCAATATTCAGGAAGAAGCAAACCAGAAATAACTCTTTTAAGTTAAACAAGGATTTGGAGAGCTCCGAAGCCTTATTGTGTCCGGCCAGCATCATACCGAGGATCAGTGCGCCCAGGTCCGGCTTCATCCCGACCAGTTCGAACAGACCAGCTCCCACCACCAGGGCCAGGAAGATACCGAGCAGAATCAGCATCTCACCGTGGCCGACCCGGTCGAGCAGCTCAAACATCAGTGGGCGCAGGAATGGCAACATAAACAGGCCGATGGCATACCATTCCGGCAGTTTACCGGTCGATGCGGTTAAAAATATCACGGCAAAGATATCCTGCATGACCAAAATACCGATAGCGAGTGTGCCGTAAGTGGCATTCAGTTCGCCTTTTTCCTGCAGGGATTTAACCGCAAATACGGTACTTGAGAAGGACAGCGCAAAACCCAGCAACACTAGGCTTGAGACCGGTACATCGGCCAGGCTGTCGAGCCCCAGAGTTTTGAACGCCATCAGGATAAGGGTGAAGATGGCGGTCGACAGCAGGTTGTGCACGGTGGCTCCGGCCCAGATTTCCTTCTCAAGCAGAGAACGGACATCCAGTTTCAAACCTATAGTAAACAGCATCAGGGTGACACCGAGGTCAGCCAGTGTGGTAATGGTTTCGTTTGACTCAAAGCCATAGCCATTGAGGGCAAACCCGGCAATCAGAAAGCCGACTAACGGAGGAAGGTGACATTTTAGTGCGATAAACCCAGCCAGAAATGCCGCAGAGATTATGATCAAATCCATAGTGTTTCTTATTTTAATTAAAAAAGGGCCGTATCTTCATAGAGATACGGCCCTATATTATAGGATATGCAACTGATTAGTCTTCAAGCAATTTTTGTAACAGAACGCCATTAAGCATCGCGCGCTTGATCATGGCAAATGCGCTTTTGGTCGGTTGCTTATCCACCGCTGAGGCAACGATAGGCAAATCGCGGTGGAAGGTCTTGAGCGACTGATTGTGTACATTGCGCAAAATAGCCGGGAAAATAATCTCCGGAGCCGCAGTAATCTGACCGGCGATAACAATTTTTTGCGGGTTAAACAGGTTGACGGTAATGGCAATCGCTTTACCCAACTGGTTTCCGACCTGAACCAGCGCCTGTTTGGCCAGCTCATCGCCCTGATTGGCGTGCTGACAAATGGTTTCGACGTTCAGCGGCTCAATGCCGGCCAGGCTTGATTCATAACCCTGTGCCAGTAGGTTGGTGACGCGTTTTATGATCGCCGGGTTGGTGGCAATGGTCTCCAGACAGCCGAAGTTGCCGCACTGGCATTTATCGCCGAGCGCGTCTATCTGGATATGGCCGATTTCGCCCACATTACGATTAGAGCCCAGAAATACCTGGCCGTTGACTATGATGCCGGCACCGGTGCCGCGGTGCACACTGACCAGAATGGAGTCCTGACAATCCTGGCTGGCGCCGAAATAGTGTTCAGCCAGTGCCATACCGCGCACATCGTTACCAACAAAGCTTTCGACATGAAAATGCTCGCGCAGAATATCGCCCAGATCCAGAGTATCAATATCGATGTGTGGCATATATTCCACCACACCGGTTTCAGGATTGACCAGGCCTGGCAAGACCACACCGATGGCAATTAACTGATCAATCTGCGCGCTGTGCTGGGCAATGAAAGCTTTAATATGACCAAGCAGACCTTCGATTAATTGCGGCTGCTGGGCATAGAGAAATTCGTGTTCGGCGCTAGCCAGCTCTTTGCCACCTAAATCGTACAGGCTGAGCTGGATATAATCGCGGCCAAGACGCACCGCGATGGAATGAAAGGGAGCCACTTCGGTGGTGAGAGAGATGGCCCGCCGCCCGCCGGTCGACGCTTGTTGCGCGACCTCTTTTATCAGGCCGCGTTCGAGAAGCTGGCGGGTGATCTTGGTGACGCTGGCCGGAGCAAGCTGGCTGACATCGGCAACCTGAATGCGGGAAATCGGACCTTGCTGGTCAATTAAACGATAAACCGCTGCGCTGTTGAGCTGTTTAACAAGATCTACGTTACCTATTTGTCCGCCATTCATTACACATTTTGCTCGTATTGTCCGTTTACTACCGTCGCTTTTACCTGGAAGTCGCGGTCAAACGCCGTTAGGTTGGCAATCATGCCAGGCCGGATTCGACCCAGTTTGTTGTCCACTCCAATAGCTTTGGCAGGATATAGGGTTGCCATCCGCAGGGCTTCGTCTAAAGCGATACCGACGTGCTCAACCGTATTTTGAATTGCTTTTATCATCGTCAGGGCTGAGCCGCCAAGTGTGCCGTTTTCGTCTACACACTTGCCGTCCCGGTAATATACTTTCTTACCGACAAAAATAAAGTGATCCATCTCAGCGCCTGCAGGAGCTGTGGCATCGGTCACTAATACCAGCTTGTCGCCTTTGATTTTGTGGGCAATCCGGATGTTGGCGTAGTCGACATGGAAGCCGTCGACAATGATACCGGCATAGACATCCGGCGTATCATAAATAGCACCGACAGCCCCCGGTTCACGCCCGATCATCGGCGTCATGGCATTAAACAGGTGAGTGGCAAAGCTGATCCCGGCTTCAAATCCCTGCCGTGCTTCGACGTAGGTCGCGTTGGTATGGCCAAGAGAAACCACGATGCCGGCCTCTGCCAGTTGCGTAATATGGGCCGGATTGTTTTTTTCCGGTGCCAGCGTCAGTTTGGTTACCACGTCGCGGTTATCACAGATGAAGCGGATCATTTCGTCGTTTGACGAGCGGATAAAATCGACGCTGTGGATGCCCTTTTTGATCTGATTGAGGTACGGGCCTTCCAGATGCAGACCGAGGGAGTGGTTCTGGTAACGCTGCTGGTAGTCGCGCTGCGCGGCCACCGCCTGACGCATATCATCATCGGATGAAGTAATCAGGGTGGGCAGAAAACTGGTACAGCCGGACTTTAAATTCGCGCGGTGCATGGTGTGCAGGGTGGCGGCGCTGATGTCATCATTAAACATTACACCGCCACAACCATTGAGCTGAACGTCGATAAATCCGGGACTTAAGTTGGCGCCATGCAGGTCAATAGTGGCTAATTCAGCCGGTAAGTCAGCGACAGGTTGCAGAGAGTGGATTCTGTCGCCATCAACCACGACTGCATGCTCTGTGAGCATTTCGCTACCCGTGTAGATTTTACAGTTAGTTAGCGCGTACATATTAGCGAGTCCTTATCTTTATCGAGATCTGATCAATTCATGTGGCAAGGCCAGTCAGTTAAGCAGAAAGTGTGAGGCAGAACTTTCTTTGCTGACTTCAATTAGGTCGCAAATTATCTTTTTGATTTCCAGAGACGCAGGCTCTGGTTGAAAATAAGTGATAAACCGTTTGTCAGTTCAATGACTTCCGAACGCGACCCGGCTCGGGTTATCATGGCGTCAACGGCTGTATCTGTCACTATTTTAGAGTAACTCAACGCCAGATAGTACTGTTACGAGTTTGTTTTTTTGTATAATAAAATAAGTTTTATGATCTCGCTAGCAAATTCCTTGATTTTTCCAATTTACTCTTGATTAAGATCACATTTAAATCGGTTTTAATTTGTGAGCCGAAATATTTCGCATACACTGACATGGACTAAATTGAGTGACTAAAATAAGTCAGCCAATGTATACCAAATTCCTATAGGGAGAACGTAAGGTGAATATTCTTGGATATTTTCAAAAAGTAGGGAAGGCCCTGATGGTGCCGGTGGCGACGCTGCCAGCGGCGGCCATTTTAATGGGTATAGGCTACTGGATTGACCCGAATGGCTGGGGAGCGAACTCGGCTCTGGCAGCGTTTCTGATCAAAGCTGGTGCCGCCATTATAGACAATATGTCGGTGTTGTTTGCAGTTGGTGTGGCGTTTGGTATGTCCAAGGATAAAGATGGTGCAGCGGCACTGTCCGGCTTCGTTGGCTTTCTGGTGGTCACAACCCTGCTCTCACCAGGCGCAGTCGCGCAAATCCAGGGTATTGATCCTTCTGCCGTTCCTGCCGCATTTAACAAGATTAATAACCAGTTTGTCGGCATTCTGGTCGGTATTGTTTCCGCTGAGATTTACAACCGCTACTCAACCGTCGAGTTACATAAAGCTTTAGCCTTTTTCTCCGGTAAGCGTCTGGTGCCAATCCTGACCTCATTTGTCGGTATCCTGATTGCATTTGTGCTGATGTACGTCTGGCCGGCGATTTACGGTGGCCTGGTAAACTTTGGTGAGTCTATTCAAGGTCTTGGCGCAACAGGTGCAGGTATTTATGCCTTTTTTAACCGCCTGCTGATTCCGATTGGTCTGCACCACGCGCTGAACTCGGTATTCTGGTTCGATGTCGCCGGTATTAATGATATTCCTAATTTCCTTGGTGGCGCGAAGTCGATTGCGGAAGGTACCGCGGTTCCTGGTATTACCGGTATGTATCAAGCAGGCTTCTTCCCAATCATGATGTTTGGCCTGCCGGGTGCGGCACTGGCGATTTACCACACCTCAAATGCCAAGCATAAAGAGAAAGTGGCCTCTATCATGATCGCCGCCGGTTTTGCTTCTTTCTTTACCGGTGTGACTGAACCGCTGGAATTCTCCTTCATGTTCCTGGCTCCGCTGCTGTATGTTCTGCACGCGCTGCTGACCGGTATTTCTGTCTTTATCGCGGCATCGATGCACTGGATGGCCGGCTTTGGATTTTCGGCAGGTCTGGTGGATATGGTGCTCTCTTCGCGTAACCCACTGGCGATCAACTGGTACATGCTGATTGTGCAGGGCCTGGTCTTCTTCGCTATCTACTACGTGGTATTTCGTACCGTCATCGTTAAATTTGGCCTTAAAACACCGGGTCGTGAAGATGAAGAGCAAGCGGCGACCATGAGCGCGGCATCGGGCGATTCCGCTGAACTGGCCAAGCAATATCTGGCGGTACTGGGCGGCCATGATAACCTGGCCAATATTGATGCCTGTATCACTCGTCTGCGACTGACTGTGAATGATATGTCGGTGATTGACGAGAAGCAGCTCAAAGAGCTGGGCGCGATGGGCGTGGTAAAACTGGGGGCTAACAACCTGCAGGTTATCCTGGGACCAATGGCGGAAATCATTGCCGGTCAGATGAAAGATATTCGTTCCCAAGATTAACCACTGTCCCGGCATCGCTGGTGTTCAGGTTGTAGTCTGAGTTTGGTTAAATCCAAGCCTCCGCATCATGCGGGGGCTTTTTGTTTGTGCATTTAACCACCCGCGAGCAGAAATAATCGTAAGAAAACCGCAGTTTTTATTGTGAATTCATTCAGAATTGTGGATCATTAGTGGCAATATTTCTGCTCTGCCGGGCTTTACGCCTTCTTCGCAGAAACCGTTTTCTGACAATACTAAATAAACTTTGAGGTGCTATAGATGAGTGAAGCTGAGGCTCGTCCATCGAACTTCATTCGCCAAATCATAGATAAAGATTTAGCGGATGGTAAACACACTAGCGTGCATACTCGTTTCCCGCCGGAGCCGAACGGCTATCTGCATATCGGACACGCGAAGTCGATCTGTTTGAACTTTGGTATTGCTCAGGACTATCAGGGTCAGTGTAATTTACGTTTTGACGACACAAACCCTGAAAAAGAAGATCTCGAATACGTTGAGTCAATTAAGAAAGATGTACAGTGGCTGGGCTTTGAGTGGTCCGGTGATGTTTGTTATTCATCTGACTATTTTGACAAGCTGTATCAATATGCGGTGGAACTTATCCAAAAAGGCTTGGCGTATGTTGAAGAGCTGAGTCCGGAGCAGATTCGTGAATACCGTGGTACTTTGACCGCGCCGGGTAAGCACAGCCCATACCGCGATCGCAGCGTAGAAGAAAACCTGGCACTGTTCGAAAAGATGCGTGCCGGTGAATTTGCCGAAGGCACTGCCTGTCTGCGCGCCAAGATCGATATGGCATCGTCATTCATCGTACTGCGCGATCCTGTGTTGTATCGCGTGCGTTTTGCAGACCACCACCAAACGGGTGACAAGTGGTGCATCTACCCGATGTATGACTTTACCCACTGTATTTCCGATGCACTGGAAGGGATTACTCACTCGCTGTGTACGCTGGAATTCCAGGACAACCGCCGCCTGTATGACTGGGTTCTGGATAACATCAGCATCGAATGTCACCCACGTCAGTACGAGTTCAGCCGCCTGAACCTGGAATATACCGTGATGTCGAAGCGTAAGCTGAATCAGCTGGTGACCGAAAAACTGGTTAACGGTTGGGATGATCCGCGTATGCCGACCATTTCAGGTCTGCGCCGCCGTGGTTTTACCTCAGGCTCAATTCGCGAATTCTGTAAACGTATCGGTGTGACCAAACAAGACAACATGATTGAGTTTGGCGTGCTGGAATCTTGTATTCGTGATGACCTGAACGAAAACGCACCACGTGCGATGGCGGTTCTGGATCCGGTCAAAGTTGTGATTGAAAACTTTGACGCGGACAGCACTGAAATGCTGAGCATTGCTAACCATCCGAATAAGCCGGAAATGGGCGAGCGTCATGTGCCATTCAGCCGTGAAATCTGGATCGAACGTGAAGATTTCCGTGAGGAAGGCAACAAGAAGTACAAGCGTCTTGTGCTGGGTAAAGAAGTTCGTCTGCGTGGCGCCTACGTGATTAAAGCTGAGCGTGTTGAAAAAGACGAGCAGGGTAACATCACCACCATTTACTGTAGTTACGATGCCGATACACTGGGTAAAAACCCGGAAGATGGCCGTAAGGTGAAAGGTGTAATTCACTGGGTATCGGCTCAGCAAGGTGTTGCTGCCGAGTTCCGCCTGTACGATCGTCTGTTCACCGTACCAAACCCGGGTGCCGCGGATGACTTCGCTGCCACCATTAACCCGGAATCTCTGGTCAAACTGCACGGTTTTGTTGAGCCAAGCCTGGCGAATGCAGAAGCTGAGTTCGGCTACCAGTTTGAGCGTATGGGGTATTTCTGTGCCGACGCGAAAGACTCACAGCCAGAGGCGCTGGTTTTCAACCGCACCGTTGGTCTGCGCGATACCTGGGCGAAAATTGAAAACGCCTGATATCTGATCGAATGATAACCTGATCCGAAAGCCAGCTGCATGCTGGCTTTCTTTTTATCAATAACGCGTAATCCTGGCCCAAAGTCTTAGCAAAACCGCAGGTTTTGTGTGAGATTGCTGCGATTATTGTGGCTTAGGTACATTTTTTACTTTATCCCCTATAGTTTTGCCCCTCCGATCCGATATATTTAACAGATCACAGAATTCATTAGTTAAAGCACTCAGCTGAGCCTTTTATGCATCAATTTTTCAAGCGATTGCTATGGCCTCTCGCCGTAGCCGTTGTGACTCAGACTTCCATCGTATATGCAGAGGGCATCCGCCTGATCGGACCTGGCGGTGAAGTGCAATCCGAGCCTCAATTCAGCGAACAGGTCGTTCCTGCTCGCACCTCAGAGGCTGCGACTCCTTCTGTACGTAGCCAACAGACGGCTCCTGTCTCGGCCAGAGCGGCCAATATCATGCCGTCCAATGAGCCGTCGACTTTTTTTGGCCCGACGTCAGAGCAGGACACGTTATGGTCAATCGCCAGCCGGTTGCGACCGTCGCCCAGTGTTTCTGTTCAGCAGACCTTGCTGGCCATCTATCGCCTTAACCCTCAGGCGTTTGAAAATCAGAACATCCATAGCCTGATGCCTGGCAGTACGCTGCGTGTGCCATCGCTGGCGCAGGTCCGCAGCGCGACCACTCAGGAAGCGGTCAATGTCATGAACGCGCATCAGGCGCGCCTCAACCAGACCACAGCCCGACCGGTAGCCCCGGTGCAAATCGCCGCCCCGCAGCCTCAACCGACCCCTGCAGCCCAACCGGCCACACCAGCGACGACAGCTACCCCAGCGGCCCCCGACGCCACGCCTGCGCCAGTCACCCGCAGCGACGTGGATAAAGTTGAGCAGCAGATTGCTTCATCCGATTCAGAGATGCTGGCGCTGGAAGAGAAGAACCATCGTTTGCGTTTGATGTTGGCTGAGATGCAGTCAGAAGTGGATACGCTGAAAAACGAACTGGGTGATGAGAACCGCATCCGCTCAGAAGTGGAAAAATTGCTGGATGAACAACGCAGCAAGCAGCAGGCAGAGCAGAAGCTGGCACCATCAACCTGGGATCAAATTCTGTCCAATGGTTGGTTGGTCGGCTTGATGGCACTCATCCCGGGTTTAGCGATCGCCTTCCTGGTGCTGATGCTGCTCAATCGCCGCTTTCAAATCGATAATCAGGAACAGAAACCTGCCGAACAAACTCCGCCATCTCAGGCTGAGACTGCTGCGGTTGTGGCCGGAGATGAAACCCTGCAGAGTCTGGAAGATGATCTGCTGCTGGATGATGACTTATTTGGCGAAGCGGATGACAGCGAACTGACGTTCAGCGATGAAACCGCAGAAGCTGACGATACACAGGAAGATATTTTTGCTGATCTGGATGAAAACGATCTCGATTTCAATCTGGAAGATGAAGACGGTGAAGATCCGTTTGCCGGTATCGACGATGACGGAGATCTGGATACCGACTTTGGCGGTAACAGTGGCATCAGTGTTAACGGTGATGAAAAAGCGCTGGGTCTGGAAGAGATGGAGCGTACGTTGGATCAGGCGGTGCAAGAGCCGCAAGATGACGACGAAGCGGTGTTCGACCTGTCGGATGATGATTCTGCGGTGCAGGACGACCTCGACACGTTGCTCGGAGAAAATGATACGGGCGAAGAGCTCGAATCCGGTATGCTGGAACAGTCGATGCTGGATGACTTGTTTAACAGCAGCACGGATGAAGATGACGACCTGGCTGCGCTCGATTTTGACAGCCTGCTGGACGAGGACAGTCTCGATGATGCCAAAGTTACCTCGGATGAGGAGCTGGAAAACCAGTTCAGTAACATTGAAGCCCAGGCTGATCTGGATCAGCTTGAAGCGCAGAGCGATGAAGCGGCACTGCTGGATGAAATGCTGGATGAGGATCTCGAACTCGACATCGATAGTAACAGCACCGAGTTGCTTGATGAGTTGCTGGCAGAATCAGACGAGATTTCTGCCCAGAATGAAAGTGACCAAATGCTGGATGAACTGTTAGAGCAGAGTGCGTCTGAGACGGCAGATGATGCATTCGATATTGACAGTGACAGCCTGTTGGATGAATGGCTGGAGAAAGAGCAGGAGAGCAGTGAAACCAGCGAAGACGAGCCGGAAGCGCTGGCGGAACTGGATGACGGCACTGAATTCTTTGATGAGCTGCTAGAAATCGAGCAACAGGCGCAGCAGCCTGAGTCAGAGTACAACAGTACCCATTTCAAAAATGATTTGTTGGATGCGGTACCAGACAATGATCCTTTGCTGGAAGAGTTCGATTTTGGTGATGAGAGTGAGTTTTCTCTCGATAGCGACAGCGATGACGCATTTGAGTTTAGCTCGCAAATTGAAGGCAGCGAAAGCGAAGCGAAACCCGCAGCACCAGCGGATGAGCCGGTCGCACCACAAAGCGTCAGCAATCAGCCTGAACCGGTCGCGAATGAATTTGGCATTCCTCAGGATGATGATTGGTTACTGGACGATCCACTTGGTGCTGATTCGTCGGGCGTAGAGGAAATTGAACCGCTGTCATCGGCTGATTTTATGGCCGGGTTGGAGCAACAGCAGCAGCCTGAACCAGAAGCGGCCGCAGAGGCGGAAGCCACGCCGCAAGAGCCGGAGCTGACTGCTGAAGCGAGTGCAGAGTCTGACCCACAAACCCAAGAGCCTGACTCACAAACCCAAGAGCTTGATCCACAATCTGAAGAGCCTGAGCCACAAGCGGAAGACCTGGCTGCGCAATTTACCGATACTCAGGCTGAGTCAGAGGAAGAAGGGTTTGCCTTCGATGACTTAGATCTGCCGGAGTACAGCGAAGCGGATGCCCTGGCTGACAGCGTTGCAGAGCCGGAAGCCGAGGCACAGCCTGAAAGCTCAGCACAAGCAGAGCAGCCAGAAAGTG